>DASXWB010000268.1:0-7002 GCA_036503915.1 Lacipirellulaceae bacterium
AGGGATGTTAAGAGCTTACAGATTAATCGAATGATAGTTTCAATTGATTGTGCATCGATTTTTGTCGTTATCTCTGACCATCTAATCTCCGGCTCTCTGTGTCTCAGTGGTCACTTCTTGCGGAATAATGAGGTAATCTAAAGTAGTGTTCAAAAGCCTTGGAAGCCTGACGAACCTTCCCGGTCTGTTGAAACAGGCGCAGGAAGTGAGCGGCAAGATGCAGGCTCTTCAGCAGGAGCTGCGCAGCAAACGCGCGACGGGCGCGGCCGGTGGCGGCCTCGTGGAGGTCGAAGTGAACGGCCTGGCCGAAGTGCTGGCCGTGCGCATCGATCCTTCGCTCGTGGAAAAGGGCGAGCGAGAAATGATTGAAGATTTACTGCCTGCGGCGTTCAACGCCGCCCAACAGAAGGCCAAGCAGTTGCACGCCGAAGCGATGCAATCGCTCACGGGCGGCATCCCGGGTTTTCAGGATGCGCTTTCGCAGTTGATGGGCGACACCCCCCACGGTGGCGACAAGCCGCAAGCTTGAGTGAGTGCGACACGGCCAGCGCGGTCGCCGCGCAGGCAAGCGTGCCAGGTCCGCCCGCAAAGCAACACGCGTTGCGATAGCTTCGAGTTGGATAATCGCCTCCGAACAGTGTAAACCGCCTTCGTGACAACGGCAAGCATTTGGGCGCCGGTGCCGCCCCATTGTTCCACCTTGGCGTTTCCGAAGCTAGAATTGTACGTGGAGATTTGACCTCGTTCCGCCGTGAGCAGTATGCTACATAGCGATGTGAGGGGGGGAGTGCTTCAAACGAGTTGAAGCGATCTAATTGGGGGGTTAGAGCGGGCGATTCATTGCGCCCCAAGTGTTTGACTTGGTAGCGCGCTGCTGTTGTCGTGAGTGAGCTTCAACGTCGGCACTGTAGCGCTTTTCAGGATAGGCATCGATGCGATTATCTCTTGGTCAACAAATGCAGCTGGCTCAGAAGCAGGTGCTCGCACCGCGGATGATCCAGTCGATGGAAATTCTGCAGCTGCCGCTCATGGCGCTGCAGGAGCGCATCGAGCAGGAAATGGAAGACAACCCGGTGCTCGACCAGGTGGAGGTCGACGCCGACGAGCCCGAAGAGCCGCCCGAAGGCGAGCCGGTGAGCAGCGTCGCCGACACGGAGCGTGAGCTGGTCGTCGCCGACAGCCCGAACAACGAGGACGATTTTGAGCGGCTACTCAACATGGCGGAGAATCTGTCGGACGACTACGAGGAGCGTAGCCGCCCGTCGCTCAACCGCATCGAGCAGGAAGGCGATCGCCGGCACGACGCGATGGCCAACATGCTGGCCCGTCCCGAATCGCTCACCGACTATTTGCATCATCAGTTGAGCTGGTTCGACGTGGAGGACTCCGTGCGCCGCATGGCCGAGCGCATCATCTACAGCCTCGACACGAACGGATATCTCAAGACGCCGCTGGAAGAGCTGCTGCCGCCGCTTGCGCCGGACTCGAACGGCGACTTGCAGGCGTATCGCGCCAAGCAGCTGGCCACGGCCGAAGAAGCGCTGCGCGTTGTGCAGCGGCTTGATCCGCCCGGCGTCGGCGCGCGGAACTTGAAAGAGTGCCTGCTGCTGCAGCTCACGCCGGGCATGCTGTATTACGACGAGTTGCGCATGCTCATCACGCATCACCTCGAAGATTTGGAAAACAATCGGCTGCCGCAGATCTCCAAGAAGATCGGGCTGTCGATCGAGAAGATTCAAGAAGTGTGGCACGAGCTGCGGAAGCTCAAGCCCAAACCCGGTGCCGACTTCACCGAATCGACGGTGCCCAGCGTTACGCCCGACGTATTCGTCGATCGAAATGAGCAGGGCAAATACGAAATTCGGCTGGAAGACGGCCAATTGCCCTCGCTCTACATCAGCCCCTATTACCGCAAGCTCTTGCGCGACGAGGGCACGAACGCCGAAACGCGCGAGTACATCAAGCGCAAGATCAATTCGGCCCAGTGGCTGATCGAATCGATCGAGCAGCGCCGCAGCACGCTCACGCGCGTGAGCCAGGCCATTGTCGATCATCAAACACGTTTTCTGGATGACGGGCCGGAGCACATCGAGCCGCTCAAGATGCAGCAAATTGCCGACAAGGTCGGCGTGCACGTCACCACGGTGAGCCGGGCGGTCGACGACAAGTGGATCCAAACGCCGCGCGGCATCTTTCCACTGAAGCGGTTCTTCGTCGGCGGCACCACCAGCGCCGACGGCGAGGAGGTGGCCTGGGACCGCGTGCGGATCAAACTGCAGGACATCATCGACAACGAGGACAAGACCAAGCCGCTTTCGGATGATGCCATCGTCGAGGAGCTGGGCAAAGCCGGCATCACCGTCGCTCGCCGCACCGTCACCAAATATCGCAAGGCGATGAACATCCCCAGCTCGCGCGGGCGGCGGGATTGGACGAAGAGCGAGAAGTAGGCACGTGAGCAATGGATATCGGGGCATTCGCGAAGCCCTCCACAAACAGCCCTTTGAACCATTCTCCTTGCGGCTAGCCGACGGACGGGCCCTACCCGTGCCGCATCGTGACTTTGTCGCGCTGCATCCGCGGCGAATCATCGTTATCAGCGAGGACGCGTCCTGGTCGGTTGTCGAGCCGCTTTTAATCGTCTCAATCGATTACGACACGCCGCCCAAGAAGGGCACGAACGGCTCCGGTCGCCGGCGTAAGCCGCCGAAGTCCTAGCGAATCGTAGTTCCAGCGCCTTCTTCTCATCAATGCTCGCAAATTGCGGTCGATCAGAAAAAGACGGGTTCGTTGGCGGCGCTGGTCGTGCAGTATCGCCACTTGCCAACGTAGCCAGCAGGGGGCGCACTCGGCGCGGGAACTTTGTGCCGAGTATTGCATACCTAGTACTCAGTACTTTAGTACTACGTACCTGGGTTCCGCATCTCGTACCGTACGGCGTACTTCATGCTTAGCACTCCTTACCCCGTACTCCATGTTGGCGGTTTTCAACCGCATCGATGGGGCAATTAATCAGACCCAGCGCACGCCAAAATGGCAACCCTGCGAGACATCACCGATGAACTGTCGCGACAGGAGGAGACGCTCCGTCTCGGCGGCGGCGCGGACGGACGAGAGCGGCAGCGCCGGCACGGGCGCCTCCCGGTCCGCGAGCGGCTGGCGCTATTGCTCGATGACGGCCGCCCTTTCTTTGAGCTCGGCCTTTGGGCCGCCTACGGCATGTATCGCGAATGGGGCGAAGTGTCGGCCGCCGGGATCGTCACCGGCATCGGCTGGGTCAGCGGCCGGCCGTGCCTCGTGGCGGCCAGCGATGCCACGGTCAAGGCCGGCGCCATGTTTCCGCAATCGGTCAAAAAACTGCTGCGCGCCCAGCGGGTGGCGACCACGTTTCGCCTGCCCGTGATTTACCTCGTGGATTCGGCGGGCGTGTTCTTGCCGCTACAGGACGAAATCTTCCCGGACGAAGACGACTTCGGACGCATCTTTCGCAACAACGCGGTGCTCTCGGCTGCCGGCATTCCGCAGTACGCCGCGGTGATGGGCAACTGCATCGCCGGCGGCGCGTACCTGCCCGTGCTGTGCGACAAGCTGCTCATGACCGATGGCAGCCAGCTCTGCCTGGCGGGCCCCGCCCTAGTGAAGGCCGCGATCGGGCAGTCGGTCGATCCGGAAGAGCTTGGGGGAGCTGCAATGCACGCGGCAATCAGCGGGACCGTGGATTTTCACGAGCCGGATGACGCGGCGTGTCTCAGACGGCTGCGGTCGCTTGTGGAACTGTTGCCGGCGCCTGGGAAGGCCACGCGACAATGCAAGGAAGCGCCCCCACAACTTTCCATAGCCGACCGCGTCTACGATGTCGTCCCCGCCGATGGGCGCGGCGAATACGATGTTCGCGAAGTGCTTGCCTCGATTGTCGATGACGACTCGCTTCAAGAATACAAAGCCGAGTTCGGTCAGACGCTGGTTACGGCGCTGGCGAAAATCGGTGGCCATCCAGTGGGAATCGTCGCCAATCAAAAGCACCGCTCCCGCTCAGCGGCCGGTGAATTGCAGATCGGCGGCGTGATTTACCCCGACGCGGCCGACAAGGCGGCCCGTTTCGTGATGGATTGCAACCAGTCGCGCGTGCCGCTTGTATTCCTGCAGGATGTCCAAGGTTTCATGGTCGGCAAACAAGCAGAGCAGGCCGGCATTATCCGGGCCGGCGCCAAACTGGTGAACGTGGTCAGCAACTCGATCGTGCCCAAGCTAACCGTGATCGTCGGCGGATCGTTTGGAGCCGGCAACTACGCGCTGTGCGGCAAGGCGTACGACCCGGCGCTGATTCTCGCCTGGCCATCGGCGAAGTACGCCGTCATGGGCGCGGACCAGGCCGCCGAAACATTGCTCGCGCTGCAGCTGCGCGACGCCCAGCGCGCCGGCCGAACGCTCTCCGAGAGCGAAGTCGCTGAGCTGAGACAAACGATCTACCAGCGTTACCAGGAGCAGACGGACATCCGTTACGGCGCTGCTCGCGGTTGGGTCGATGCCATCATCCGCCCGCACGAAACGCGGCTGTGGCTGGAAACAGCCCTCGATCTGTTGCCGCCGACCGTCGTCGGTGACTTCCGAACAGGCGTGTTGCAAGTATGAGGCGAAAACCGATGGACGGGCCAGTTCGAATCGGAAACGCGCAGGGCTTTTGGGGCGACCGCTCCGACGCGGCCGCCGAGATGCTTGCGCGCCAGCCGGACCTCGATTACTTGACGCTCGATTATCTGGCCGAAGTCTCGATGTCGATCCTCGCGCGCGAGCGCGAGCGCGACCCCGAGGCCGGATTCGCGCGCGATTTCGTCGAGGTTGTCCGCTCACTCGTTCCCTACTGGTCATCGGGCGGGCGCTGCCGGCTGATCGCCAACGCCGGCGGCCTCGATCCTCGCGGCTGTGCCGAAGCTTGCCGCGACGCACTCGAGAAATCTGGCTGCCGCTCGCTGCGGATCGGCATTATCACCGGCGATGACATATTGGCTTTGGTTCGTAATCCAGCCGCCGCGTCATCACAGCCCGAGTTCCGAAATCTGGATACAGGTCGCCCGATCAGCGACATCAGCGACCGGCTGGTAACGGCAAATGCATACCTCGGCGCGGCGCCGATCGTTGAGGCGCTTCGCGGCGGAGCCGACATCGTGATCACCGGCCGGGTCGCCGATCCGTCGCTCACCGTGGCGGCCTCGGTCCATCACTTTGGCTGGAGCGCGAACGATTTGGACCAATTGGCCGGAGCCACCGTGGCAGGCCACCTCATTGAGTGCGGCACGCAGGTCACCGGCGGCATCAGCACGGATTGGCTCGACGTGCCCGACGCCGCGCACATTGGCTTTCCGATTGTTGAAATCGATCAGGAAGGGAACTGCATTGTTACCAAGCCCAGCGGCTCCGGCGGCCGTGTAACGCCTCTCACCGTCAAAGAACAGCTCGTCTACGAAATCGGAGACCCCGAAAACTATCTCAGTCCCGACGTGACCGTGTCGTTCCTTTCGCTCAACGTAGAAGACCTGGGCGGCGACCGCGTGCGCGTGAGCGGTGCCACCGGCAAACCGCGCCCGGATACGTACAAGGTCAGCGCCACGTATCGCGACGCCTTCCGCTCGGCCGGGACGCTGGCAATTATCGGACGGGATGCACAGGCCAAGGCCCGCCGCTGCGGCCAGGCCGTGCTCGCGCGCGTGCGAGATGCCGGCTTCGACGTGCGCGACAGCATCATCGAATGTCTCGGCAGCGGCGACGGCGCGGCCGGCATCATCCGAACGTGCGACGAAGATTCACGGCAGTTTGGAGAGACGGTGCTGCGTGTCGCGCTGGAAACGGACTCTCGCGAGGCGGCCGAGCGCTTCGCGCGCGAGCTGATACCGCTCATCACGGCGGGCCCGCAGGGAACAACCGGGTATGCGGAAGGCCGTCCTCGCGTTCATTCCGTGTTTCGCTACTGGCCGTGCCTGATTGCGCGCAGTGCGCTTCAGCCGGAAGTTGAGTTCCTTGTGAGCGCAGAGACAGCGTCAGCGGTCGGACAACCCTCTCCCTTCGGGAGAGGGCAGGTCGCCGTAGGCGACTCGCCGTGGCGAGGTGGGGGTGCATTGACGCCCACCAAAGATGTTCCCGCACCCCGACCTTCTCCCGCCGCGGCGGATCTTCGACCCGGAGGGAGAGGGGGCTGCTTGTACGACATCGCCTGCGCGCGCAGCGGCGACAAAGGCACTAGTGCCAACGTGGGCGTGATCGCGCGCAGCGAGCGGTCGTGGCCGTTCTTGCGCGCGTGGCTCACTGCCGATCGGGTGTCCACCTTTTTCGCGCCCTTGGGAGTTGAATCGGTCGATCGCTACGAGCTTCCGAACCTGCAGGCGCTGAATTTCGTGTTGCGCGGCGCTCTTCGGCGCAGCTTGCGGACCGACGCCCAAGGAAAGGCGCTTGGCCAAATTCTGCTGGCAATGCCGCTTCCTGGTGACGCGCGGGCTGCTGCCAGCTCGCGTGAGTGACGTATGATTACATAGAGTGCAGGAAGGGCTGAGTAATTACGCAGTCGACTAACTGCGACTCAGTACTAAGTACTCAGTACTAAGTACTCAGGAGTCGGTACCCAGTAATCGGTACTTCGTACTGAGTACGAATTACTCGGTTCGCTTAGCCAGTAAGATACGAAATCTCTTAGTCCCGGTTCTATGTCGACCACTCTCGAATCACCGAACGAAATTTCGCAGCGCGACGAGCAAGTACGGCGTGCCGAAGAAGTTCTGGCGTCGCTGCCGCAGGCGGTCGGCGTGGCGAAGGGGCTGTTTGACGGACGGTTCGTGGCCGATTGGGTGCTTCCTTATCCTCAGCTGGCTGCCGACCAGCGCGATGAGGTGGCGCAAGCGGTCGGCGACTTGGAACGCTTCTGCGACGCGCATCTAGATCCGGAGCAGATCGATCGCGAGGCGGATATTCCGCGCGAAGTGATTGACGGCCTCGGCGCACTCGGCGTGCTGG
>DASXWB010000269.1:0-2582 GCA_036503915.1 Lacipirellulaceae bacterium
GCAGGTGCTGGTGCGGCTGGGTCGCTGGCAGGAAGCGGTGCAGGATCTCGAGTACGCGGCCAACGGCATGCCCGAATCGCGCGAGATCCATCGATCGCTTGCCGAGGCGTACGCGGCGCTGGGCGAGAAGCAGCTGGCCCAGGTGCATCGCGAGCACGCGGAGTGACAATTCAAAATCTCACGCAAAGGCGCTAAGGCGCAAAAGCTGTGATTGGAACCACAAAGGACACCCAAGGCCACCAGGCACTAAGCCGTGCAGCGGCCCCTCTAAAGGAAATTCTTTCGTTTCGTACGTTATGTCCTTCGTGGTTTACATTCGGCGATTTCTTGGCGCCTTTGCGCCTTTGCGTGAGACAGTCCGTACAGTTGAGTAAGTGGGAGGTGTCGGTCGGAAAAAGAGGACCATTAATGGCATTTGATCGCGTTATTTTATCACTAGTCGTATCAATTTCTTTGGGTGCGAATTGTTTCGGCGCGCTGACGCCGGAAGAGATTGTTATTGTCGGGGCGCGCGGGAATCGGGAGTCGGAGGGGCTGGCGAAGTACTATGCGCGGGTGCGCAGCGTGCCGGAAAAGAACATCTGCCTGGTCGACATGCCGGGGCAGGAGCTGTTGCCACGCGAAATGTGGCGGTGGGGAGTGCGTCCTGAGATAAATAAATGGCTCTCCGAGCATGATCCGGAGCAGAAGATTCGCTGCCTCGTGACGGTGTGGGGCGTGCCGCTGAAGATCGGGCCGGCCGAAGCGGACGACCAGTCGCGACGATACAAGCGGTTTCTGGAGGACGAGCGATCGCACCGATTGGAGCTGTTGGCGCTCATCGAGCGGACGCTCGGCCAGGTGGCGGCGGAAGATGTGGGTGAGGGTGAGAGATCCGGGAATGGTGAGCAAGTAGCAGGAGAGGGGGAGAGGGAGAGCACTGGCGGAGCCAGTGGCACCCAGAGGGAGAGGGAGAGCACTGGCGGAGCCAGTGGCACCCAGGAGGCGGCGGCGGCCGGCGATCCACTTGCCGCGAAGCCCGGCGAAGCGCCGAAAACGGAGCTTCAGCAGGCCCGGGCCCGGCTCGAAAGCGCGCTGCAAGG
The DNA here is from genome assembly GCA_036503915.1 of Lacipirellulaceae bacterium. Classification (GTDB taxonomy): domain Bacteria; phylum Planctomycetota; class Planctomycetia; order Pirellulales; family Lacipirellulaceae; genus JABDGM01. The sequence goes on from DASXWB010000269.1 coordinate 1,083, forward strand.
CGCCCAGGCGCGCGTGGCGAAACAAGCGGCCGGCGAAGGGCGCACGCAAGCCCAGGTGCGGGTTCAGCAGCTTGCGGCCGCGGCGGGCGGCGCGAATGTGATTCTCCAGGGGCTCAATCAGCAGATCGCGGCGAATCCGAATTTTCCGCCGAATGCCCGCTCGGAGTTCGATGTGCTGCGCGGCCGGGCCGCTTCGTACGGCGAAATCCGGTTGCTCGTCGAGCAGTCGCCGCCGAGCGTCGAGCGCGATGCGATGATGCTGGCGCTCCTGGAGCGGCTGGGCGGGCTGCTTTTGTCGGTGGACTGGCTGGACGAGCAGCTGAAAGTCGTTTCGCAGAATGAAACCGGCGCGAGTTTCGACAGCGAGCTTGCGCTGGTGATGTGGCCGGACGATTATCAATTGCTGCGCTGGCAACCCAACTATCTGCGGCCAGCGTATGCCAACTCGCAGTTGCCGAAGGCGCACCGGACGTTCATGGTGGCGCGGCTCGACGCGCCGACGCTGCTCTTGGCAAAGGGGCTGGTGGACACGGCAATCAAGATCGAGAAGGAAGGGCTGCGCGGCAAGGTGTATATCGACACGCGCGGCATGGGCAAGCTGGAGGAGCCGAACGTGCAGCCAGGCAGCTATGCCGATTACGATCGGGCGCTTTTGATCACGGCCAAGGGGATCGACGAGCAAACGGAATTCGAAGTCGTGCTCGATACATCGCCGCAGCTATTCCAGCCGGGGTCGTGCCCCGACGCGGCGCTGTATTGCGGCTGGTACAGCCTGGCGAAGTATGTTGACGCGTTCGAGTGGAAGCCGGGCGCGGTGGCGTATCACCTGGCAAGTGGCGAAGCGCGCACGCTGCGCGACCCGGCCAGCCAGGCCTGGTGCAAGAAGCTGCTGGAGGACGGCGTGTGCGCGACGATTGGCCCGGTGTACGAGCCGTATCTGGGCTCGTTTCCGCGCCCCGACGAGTTTTTTGGCATGCTGCTCGAGGGCGAGCTGACGCTGGTCGAATGCTTCGCCCGATCGAATCCGTTCAATAGCTGGATGATGACGCTCATCGGCGACCCGCTGTACCGGCCGTTCCAATACCGCGTGGGGACGCAGCCTTCGATCGAAGCGGGCCGGTCGCAGGAACTTCAAGCACCGCCATCGCCGCCGCTGCAGCCGGCGAATCGAAACGGCCGCTAAGCCGGGCACGAGCGCGGGGTTTTTCTTCGTTTTTGCCACGTCACGCCGCGGCAACTCCCCGGGACATCCCGCATAGGCTTCTTGGCGCGGGTCGTGAGTCTAGGAAGCAAGCCCCCCGAGTTAAAAACGGCCGTGATGTCATACGGGAAGTTTTGGAATTGCAATTAGTGACTTTAGGTAACGTCCTAGTTTATGCGCACAATTGAGAAGGGCAGCCCCTGTCTGGTAGAAGTTTTGTGTTGATGAGCAGAATCACTACCAGGACAAGGAGACTGCCGGATGGCCAGTGTAACAGGGAGTGTGATTCGGGTCGACGA
>DASXWB010000270.1:0-7319 GCA_036503915.1 Lacipirellulaceae bacterium
AGCGAACCGACGCAAGTCAGCAGCGCGTATCACTGGCAGGTCGACCCTTCCGCAGACTGTTGCGACCAGCATGAGTCCGTGTTCGAGCCCTACTCGGTCGAAGTGAACGGCGCCCATGTTGACTTTCACAGCGGTTATCACATCTATGCAGTGGAATGGGAGTCAACGCAGCTTCGCTTTTACGTAGACGGCGTATTGCATTACACTCTCAACGAAGATTCGGACATGCCGATCTTCGAAAACCCGATGAATATCATTCTCAACCTGGCGGTCGGCGGGGTTTTTGGCGGTGACCCGAACGTTAGGACGGTATTTCCGCAGCACATGGATGTCGACTACGTACGCGTCTGGCGGCGGCAGACTGGCCTATCCGGCGACTACAACCGCGACGGCCGCGTGGACGCGGCCGACTACGTGATTTGGCGTAAAACAAACGGCTTGGAAGGGCTCGGTCTCGCGGCCGACGGATCCGGCAACGGCGCGGTCAACGGAGCCGACTACCAGGTTTGGCGACAAAACTTCGCGCAGACAGCCGGCGCGGCCAGCGCATTGGCGACGACCGTCCCCGAGCCGTGCGCACCATCTTTAATGGCTGCGGCACTTTGCCGCGCCTTCGTAACGCGATCATGCCGTCATCCGCTGCGGCGCTAGAACGAGTTCATAGGTTTAGCGCGAGTCGGCCGCGGCATCGCAAAGGATTACGGCGTTCGGATGAAGCTGCAGCAGCGAAGCAGGGAAATCCGTCGTGATCGGCCCGGCTAGCAAACGATCGAGCGGTTCGCGCTTCGCCGAGCCAGTGGCCAGCAGCAGCACCTGCCGCGATTGCAGCAGATCTGCTATTCCCAACGTCAGTCCATACGCTGGCCGGTGCTTGGTTTGGCGAAGCATCGCGTGTTCGAGCGAAGCCTGCGAAAGTTGTGCGACATGCGCATGCGGCTCTAAGAACGCCGCCGGTTCGTTGAAGCCGATGTGGCCGTTTACGCCCAGCCCCAACACGCACATGTCGATGGGGCCATGTTGTTCGAGCCAAGTTGCAATGCGCGCGCACTCCGCGTTTGGGTCGTGTGGCTGACTCTCAAACCCGATGTACCGGTCGTCCAACCGCAACGGTGAAATCAAGGCGGCTCGCAGCTGCTCTTCGCAAGTTGCCGGGTCGCCGGGCGGCAGCCCGCCCCATTCGTCGAGCTTGATCACGCGGCATTTGGCGAACAAAGACGGCTCTCGAGCGCCCTGCTCGGCCAGCAGCTGGTACGTGCGCATTGGCGTCGCTCCGCACGCAAGGCACAAAAGCGCGGGCGGATCTTGACGAAGCCGCTCAACGATCCGGTCCGCCGCGTGACGGCTGACAGCCTCATGGTCGGCAAAGACTTGCGGCTCGAGCATAGACGTGCGACGTCGCTTCAGCGATGAAGATTGCCCAGGGCAGCCGCCCCTACGATTCCCGCATCATTGCCCAGCTGGGCGGACATAATCTTGAGGTCGCGATGAAATTCGGACCAGACATGTCCACGCAACGAGACTTCAATGGATTCTCGGTAAAGCCCCGCGGCCAATCCCAAGCCGCCGCCAATCACGACGGTTTCCGGATCGAGAATGTTGACGAGGTTGGCGATCGCCGCGCCCAGCGCGGCGCCCGCGGATGCAACGATATTTCTGGCCACCAAATCCTCGCTCGCTGCCAGGCGGAGAACTTCCGTAGCCGCACCCTGGAATTCAGGGCGCGCCTGGGCGAGTCGCGCCGCCAGTGCCGGCCCGGACGCAAATGATTCCAGCGGCGGCCCAGCATGGAGCTGCCCATCGTTTCCCGGAATTAAGCCGCTGCTACTGGCAAACGTTCCCGTAAGCCCGCGCGCGCCGGCGTATGGCTCCCCTTCCATTACAAAGCACGCGCTAATCCCGGTTCCAACGGTCACGTACACAAACGAGTGGCAGTCGCGGCCGGCGCCGTAAAGCGCCTCGGCGCGGGCGGCCGCTCGCACATCGGCATGCAAGCTCACAGGGAGGCTCATTACCGCAAGTCGTTCGCAAATCCTTGGATCTCGCCAGCGGACGGTCGCCTCACTGAGTACGCGCCCGTCGCGGCTCACGAGTTCACAAATGCCGATTCCAATCGACGACGGCTGGACGGATTGCTGTTTCGCTTCCACGCGTAAAGATTCGACGAGCGCGATCACATCGTCCAACACGGCGACGCCGCCGCGCTCGGGCCGCGTGGCCTCTTCGCGCCGGGCGATCACGCGGCCCTCATCAAGCCGAACCAGCCCGGCCGCGCACTTCGTTCCACCGATGTCCACGCCGATCGCACTTTGAGGTTGTGGCTGGTCGACCATGAGATCATCAGGCGGTGGCATTGACGCCCGTGGCGAGGGCGCGAATATAGGCCGCATTGCAGCCGCAGCAGCCGCCAACGTAGCGGATGCCCTCGTTGCGTGCGGCTCGGCCGAATTCGACAAATGCGCTCCGTGGGATTTGAATCGATTCGAGCGCGTCCGGAAATTCAGGCAACCGCGTGAATGAATGGCAATCCTCAGTCGTGCGGAATGCGGCCGGCTGGGCGGCAATTGACACACCTGACGCTTCGCGCATCTCGCGCAGCAGAGGCAGCATGCGCGCCGGGTCTTGCTCGCAGTTTGCACCGACCGCAACGGCACCGAGATCGGCCATCGCCCGCGCGCATTCAGCCGGCGTGTGGCCGTCGCTGCACTGCGACACGAAGGGACGGAAACTCATCGTGGCGACGACCGGCAGGCCGCTCCCGGACGCCGCTTCCAGCGCAACCTTCATCTCCGCGAGATGAAAAAAGGTCTCGAGGATGAGAAAGTCCGCACCCGCGTCTTTGAGCAGGCGAATTTGTTCGGCGATGTGATCGCGCGCCGTTCCAAGCGCCTTCGGCCCTTCGCGCTCGACGAGCTGCGTACGCGACACGCTGCCGGCCACCAGGGCCTTCTCGCCGGCGACTTCTTTGGCCAGTTTTACGGCCGCGAAATTGATTGCTTCGGTTTGAGCGCCGTAGCCCGCACGCCTTAGTTTTTCGCGCGTGCCGAAGAACGTGAGCGCCTGTAGCACCTGCGAGCCGGCGTTCAAAAATTCCCGGTGCAGCTCGCGCAGCGCATCCGGCTGCTCGATCGCGACCTCTGGTGTAAACTGGCCGCTGCCGCGGCCCGTGCCGACCTGCTCGCGGCCAGAACCGCTGTCGACATACCCGCGCCGCTCCAGCTCGATCAAATAGCCGCCGTCGCCGATGACCGTTCCGCGCCCGAGGAGTTCAGTAATCGATTTCATTGCGTGCTATCCGGTCTCAGCGGCGTGCGGCCCGTTCTGGTTCAGACTGAAAGGATAACATGGCAACAGCCACGAGGGCACAGCCGATGCCAAACATCTCGCGCCTGGTAATGCTTTCGCCCAGCGACACGACCGCGATGGCAATGCTCACTAATGGATAGAGCCCTGCCAGCGGGGCGATAACCGATGCTTTTCCGCCGCTCGCGAATGCCTTTAGAATCGTGAAATTACCAATCGCCAAAGTAAAACCAACCAGCACGGCGAGGACCCAGGTTTGCGTCGACAGTCCGCCGGGAAACGAATCACGCATGAGTATGAACGCCGCAACCGGAACGAATGAGAGCAAAAACCACAACGTAGAAGAACGCGCGGAAATGTGGTTCGTCGACATCTTCTGCATCAGTCCACAAACACCCCACAAGAAGACGGCAATGAAGGCGACGTTGAGCCAGGGCGAAACGACACCCGTCTCGTCTCGCACATTGAATAGATAGATCGCCACCAGCGACACACAAATGCCAATAAGCTGGGTGCGCGATAGTCGCTCTCGCAGAATGGGGATTGCAAGCAGCACCGTGACCGCAGGGTATAGAGCAGTTACCGAAATGACCGCCGCCGCGTTGGCCCCGCGGCCAAGTACATCGAAATAGGCGATGGTCGCCAAACAGGATACGACGCCCGACCCAAGCGCGAGCAGCACGCCGCGCCGCCGTCCTCCGCTGCCAGGATTTTCTTTCATCATCCAGAGCATGATGATGACGGGGACGATACCCAGCGTCGAGGCCGCCTGAAGGTGAGCCGGAGATTTTTCTAAATCGTGGGTAATCAACTTCGGCAGTACCGCCCAAACGCCCCACAAAACGACAGTCAGCAACGTCCAGAACAGCCAGCGAGTCATGAACGGCAATTATACATGGGCGTTGTGGCAAGACTCTCCGAGCCGTGATTTACAAAACCGCAGACCCCTGCCATCGTAAGTCACGTGTCGGACACTCGTGCCACACTGGGCATCACGCCAATATCTCGCGAATTACGCGGCCGTGCTCCATTTCGAGCCGTTTGCGGCCGGGGATCTCCAGTCGCCGCGAATCGAGGCCCAACTGGTGTAGCACGGTGGCATGGATGTCCGTCACATAGTGCCGATGCTCGACCGCCGAAAAGCCAAGCTCATCCGTGGCCCCGTGCACGATGCCGCGCTTGATACCGCCGCCGGCCATCCAAACAGAAAAACCGAACGGATGATGGTCGCGGCCGTTCGCGCCCTCCGCGCCAGGCGAGCGGCCGAATTCCGTGGCCCAAACGACGAGTGTTTCTTCCAAGAGGCCGCGCTGCTTGAGATCTTGGATCAGGCCGGCAATCGGCTTGTCGACTTGAGCACAATTGGCCGAGTGATTCGCCAGCAGATTGCTGTGGGCGTCCCAGCCGCCGGCGCCGCCCACGCCGCCGTGATACACCTGCACGAATCGCACGCCGCGCTCCACCAGCCGCCGCGCGGCCAGGCAATTCCTCGCGAACGGCACCGTCGTTTCGTTGTCCATACCGTAAAGCTTGTGCGTCGCGGCGGTTTCCTGTCGAAACTCGAAAACTTCCGGGATCGCGCGCTGCATGCGAAACGCCAGCTCGTACGACTTGATGCGCGCCCGCGCGTCGGCATCCTCGGGGTACTGAGCCAGCGTGAGCCGGTCCAAGCGATCGAGCAGCTCAAACTCGGCCTGCTGCTCTTCGCGGAAAATCCCTGCGGTCGGCCGGCCGAAGGCAAGCGGGTTCGTGGGATCGGCCACGAGCGGCACGCCGTCGTGCTCGGGGCCCAAATAATTGGCCCGATGCGCCTCGTGGCCGCCGCAGCAATCGGCCAGCGGCGTGCCCAGCACGACAAACTGCGGCAGGTTCTCGTTGAGCGTCCCCAAGCCGTAGTGAATCCACGAACCGATCGTTGGAAAGTAACCGTCGAGCATGTTGCGGCCGGTGTGAAACTGCAGCTGCGCGCCGTGATCGATGTCGTTGGTCCACATCGAGCGAATGATTGCCAGCTCGTCGACGCAGGACCCCACGTGCGGCCACCAGTCGCTGACCTCGATGCCGCTCTCGCCGCGCCGCCGGAAGCCGACTTGCAGCGGGTACAACTGGGGCAGCACCTTCCGCAGATTCGGAGCGAGCGTACGCACATTCTCGTCGATAAACGATTTATCCAAGACATCCTTGTACGGCGTTTCGGCGATCGAATTGCCAGCGAACTTGTTGAGCGCCGGCTTCGGATCGAAACTTTCGACGTGGCTCACGCCGCCGATCATGAACAGCCAGATCACGCTTTTCACTTTCGGCTGAAAGTGCGGCTGGCCAGTCGGCGGAGCCCAGCTTGCCGCGCCCTGGCCGAAGCCGTCGCGATGCAGCATCGCGCCGAGCGCGAGGCCCGTGAACCCCATGCCCAGATCAGCGAGAAACGCTCGCCGCGGTATCCGGCCGCAGAACGAATTGTGAATCTTCACGTGCGGCATGCGCAGTCTCCGAATCACTTGAATTTCCAGTTAACGCACTGTAACGAAGTCGTTGTGATTGAATAACACGTGCGTGAGATTCTCTCTCGCTTGCTGGGCTGCGTCGGTCGATGGAGGCATCGGCGCTTTCGCGCCGCTTGCGATTGCCGTCAGTTTTTCCGGCGCGCGAAACAAGTCGGCCTGCGAGTTCAAAAACGCAAGGCATTCCCGAAGCTCCTCGGCCGATGGCGCCCGCCCGAGGATTTGTTCGAAGGCAGAATCTACAAACACTTTATCGGGCGCGCTTTCGTTTGAAGCCTGAACGCTGAGCCGATTCGCCAACCGTCGCGACTGTTCAATCGAAATAGTGCTGTTCGCCAGCGCAAGCGCCTGTAGCGGCACAATGCTTTCGGAGCGGCGATAACACTCGTTCGTGCTCGCGGCGTCGAATATCTCCAGAAACTTCATCTGCTTTTCATAGGCGTGACGAAAGTAGATGCTTCGCCGGGGCGTGTCGGCGGCCGCGTGGCAATCAATGTCCGGCCCGCCACGCGTCTGGTCGAGGCTGCCCGCCACGTAGAACAATGCATCTCGAACAGCTTCGGCCTCAAGCCGCCGCGTGTTCATCCGCCACAGCAATAGGTTGTCGCGGTCACGCGCAATGTTCGTACGATCTGCGCTGCCGGCGTCCGACTTCATCTGGTAGGCGTTCGATGTGACCAGCAAGCGATGAATGTGCTTCATCTTCCAATCATGATCCACGAGCTCCACGGCCAACCAATCGAGCAGCGCCTGATTGCGAGGCTGCCTGGTGCGCAGGCCGAAGTCGAACATGTTGTCGACTAAGGGCGCGCCGAAATGGCGCAGCCAGATGTGATTGATTGCGACGCGCGCTGCCAGCGGATTCTTGCGGTCCGTCGCCCATCGTGCGAAGGCCAGTCGCCGGCCCGTGCTCGTTCTAGGAGATTTTTCGCCGAGCGGTTGATACTCATTCGTCGGCGTCGCGAGCGCAGCGTGCGCCGAGACAACTTGAGCCACTGCCTCGGCAAGTTTTTTCTCGGCCGCCAGAATTTCTCCGCTTGTCGCCTGAGCTGCGAACTGTGTGGCGGTTCGTGCTCGCTTGAGTTCCTGCTCGGCGGCAAAGTTTTGTTCTTGTGCCTGGCATAGCGCCAACTCGCGCTCCGCCTTGGCGGCCGCCAATGCAACGTGCTCCGTGTTTCCATTAGACAGGCCGTACTTCGATTTTTCAGCCGCAATTCGCGCCGACAGCGCGGCGTGCGCGGCTTGAGCGGTGGCTAATTTCTTTGATTCCAATTCGGCAGTGGCAACAGCCGCGGCCACGCCGTGCTCCTTCGCCGCGGGCTCACTATCCGCCTGTTGGGCCGCGACGACGGCGGCCTGCGCCTTGGTTCGTGCCGCTTGGCATTCTGCCATGCGCCGAGCAGCGGCCGCCAGATCCTCCTCAATCGCGAACTCGCGCAGCGCCGGATATCGCGCCAACACCACGAGCTCTACCGGCTTGATATCCAGCGATCCCCCGAATGCCGCCGGCACTCCAGGCTT
>DASXWB010000271.1:0-2871 GCA_036503915.1 Lacipirellulaceae bacterium
TACTCACCTACTCACCTTTTCAATCAACTCCACTGCCGACTGCTCCGTCAAATTCATGTGACATTCATCATTCACGAGCATGGACGGCGCGCCTTCGCATGCGCCGAGGCACTCGGCGAATTCGAACGTCATGCGCCCGTCCGCCGTCGTCTGGCCCGGCTTGACGCCGTAGTGTTGGCACAAGCCGGCGAGCAACTCCTCGCCGCCCCGGAGCATGCACGAAATACTGCGGCAAACCCACACCCGATGTCGACCCAGCGGATGCTCCGGGTCGCGGAAGAAGCCATAGAACGACATCGTGTCGGCCACCTCGGCCGGGTGGAGCTCCAAGAGCTGCGCAATCTCCTCGATCGCCTGCGGCGAAACCGCCCGCTGCGCATCGTGTACGATGTGCAGAGCCGGCAGCGTCACCGCGCGCTTGTCGGGGTATTTCGCGAACTCAGCTCGAATCCGGTTGCGGAGATCTTTGCTTAGTACAGGCATAGGTGTCAGGTGTCGGGTGTCAGGTGTCAGATATCAAGGCATCAAACCATCTGACACCTGAAACCTGACACCTCATCTATCCAACTCCGCCGCAATGATGTTGATGCTTCCCAGCACCGCCACCAAATCGCTCAATTGATACCCGCGAATCATGTGCGGCAACATTGCGAAATGGATGTACGATGGCGGCCGCGTGCGCGCCCGGTAGGCGCGCGGCGTTCCGTTGCCCACGACGTAAAAGCCCAGCTCGCCGTTGGGCGATTCGGTCGCCGCGTAGATTTCTTCGTTCGGCACTGGGAATCCGCGGTTGGGCATCAAAACCTCGAAATGCTGAATGAGGCCTTCGATGCTGCGGTACACGGTTGGCTTGGCCGGTAAAACAACGTCGGTGCCCGGATCGACATTCACCGGACCGCCCGGAATGTTCTCGATCGCTTGCTGGATGATTTTGAGGCTCTCGCCCATCTCGCGCATGCGACACAGGTAGCGGGCGTAACAGTCGCCGCCTTGAGCGCAAATCACTTTGAAGTCGAGGTCGCCATACGCCAGATACGGCTCATCCTTGCGCAGGTCGCGCACGACGCCGCTGGCCCGCGCGATCGGCCCCGTGGCGCCGAAATTGATCGCATCCGCCTTGTTTAAAACGCCGATGCCCTTGGTGCGGTCGATGAAGATCCGGTTGCGCGTCAGCAGGTTATCAATGTCGTCATACGCGGAATGAAAATCGCGAATGAATTCCCGCACCTTGTCGATCCAAGCGTTGTTTACGTCGAAGAGCACGCCGCCCACGCGCGTGTAGCTGGCGTGAAACCGCTGCCCGGAGGCGTATTCGACGATGTCGTAGATTTTCTCGCGCTCCTCGAACCCGTATAGGAATGCGGTGAACGCGCCGAGGTCGAGCGCCGCTGTGCCCACATTCAGCAGGTGATCGTGCAAACGCATCAGTTCGGCAAAGATCGTGCGGAGATATTTGCAGCGCGGGGTAAGCTCAATTCCTAAAAGCTTTTCCACTGCATGGTGCCAGGCGATTTCGTTCGCAACTACGGAGACGTAGTTCATCCGGTCGACGATCGTCACGTACTGGTTGAAGTCGAGGTGCTCGCCCAGCTTCTCGAAGCCGCTATGCAAGTAGCCGATATGCGGCACAGCGTCGACGACGCGCTCGCCGTCCAGCGTAAGCACGATGCGCAGCGTGGTATGCGTGGCCGGATGCTGCGGACCGAAGTTGAGCGTCCACAGGTACTCCTGCTCGGCACCATCCTGCGGCAGCGTGTCGGCGAGGGTCAGCGGCATTACAATGTCTAACTGGCTTTTGCCCGAAATTGCAAATTGCAAAATGCAAATTGCAAAATGTGAATTGCAGAACTCATCAATTTAATATTTGCAATTTGCAATTTGCATTTTGCAATCTCTGCTGAAACTAACTTTCGGCGCGTGTGATCACGGGGAAGTTATGCCGCTCGCCGCGGCCTTTCAGCGGATAATCCTTGCGCAGCGGGAAGGCTGTGAATTCGTCCGGCATCAAAATGCGGCGCAAATTCGGATGGCCAGCGAACGTGATGCCGTACATATCAAACACTTCGCGCTCCAGCCAGTCGGCCGAGCGCCATAACGGATACACCGAGGGCAGCTGCAGCTCAGGCGGATTCAAAAACGTCTTCACAATCAGCCGCTCGCCGCTGATCGTGTTCAGCAAACAATAAATCACGCCGAAGCGGTCCGTCGCGTTCGGATACTCCAGGTAATCGACCGCCGTCATCTCCACGAGCATGTCGAACCCCTGTTCGCGCCACAGGTGTTCGAGCACGAAGTAAACTTTTTCGCTGGGCACGACAACGCGGCGATTATCGCGGAACGTGGATTCCGTGATGTCGTAGCCGAAGCGGTCGTGGAGTGTTTTCAGGTCAAGCATTGGCACAGACTGTCAGCCCCCGGCTCCGCCGGGGGTTCTCGATTGATTGAAGGACGCCAAACCCCTGGCAGAGCCGGGGGCTGCAGTCCGGAATCATGTGTTCGTGCATCCAATCACTTGTTAACACCCACGCTGGGCGGCATGTAAACATCCAGGCCTGGCACTGGCTCGGCTTCCTGCGAGCGGCGGACCTCGTTGCGATCGAACGGCGGCGGGCCGGTGGGCTGTTTGCGCTCGGCAAATTCTCGGCCAGTGATCGTTCCGGTGCGCTTGATCTTCGCCTGCATCTCGATGATGGCCGCCAAGAGCTGCTCCGGGCGCGGCGGGCAGCCTGGCACGTACATGTCGACCGGGATGAACCGGTCGACGCCCTGCACGACGGCATACGTGTCAAACACGCCCCCGGTGCAGGCGCAGGCGCCCATCGAAATGCACCACTTCGGCTCCGGCATCTGCAGCCAGATCCGCTGCAGCAC
>DASXWB010000272.1:0-5203 GCA_036503915.1 Lacipirellulaceae bacterium
GCTCGCCCGCGTTGGACTCGAATCGCAACTGGCCGGTGCCCGTTACGGAACCGCCCGGGTTGCCACTCAATGGGTTATCGGGATCGCCCGACGTCGTCGCGATGCCGAGCGACGCTTCCATAAAATTCAAAAGATCGAGCACCGTGGTCGTGCCGTCGATGACCAGCTCCTGCTCAGCCAGCTCGAGACCGTCGCCCGTGCCTTTGGCGCCGGTGAACCGCAGCGTGCCGGGTTCGAAGAGATCGACGTAGTTGGTACCGTCGAATGTGGTGAGGTCATCAAGCAGCGTGGCACTACTGATCGGAGGCCCGTTTTGGTCCAACGTCGGATTAACGGTGATATCCGCGTCCTGACTGTTATCGATATAAGTCGTCGTCGTGCTGGGTAGCGTATCGATTAAGTAATAGGTGTCGGGCGCACTGATCGTGTTGCGATAAATGCGGATGTTGTTAAATGCCGGATCGGTTGGCGTGGGAAGATTACTCAGGCGAACTCGCCGATCGGCATCCGTAACGGAAATCGATGGAGTCTGCGGAGCAGGGCGGCTCTCGATGTCGTTCACGGAATCGTAAAAGGTCACGAAATAGCTGTAGTTGCCGCCTTGATTCACGCTGTCGGTATTCATGGCGGCGCCCAACGTGCCGTCGGCGGCCGTGTCGGTGTAGCTCGTCTGAGACTCCGGCAGCGTTGTCACCAGTTCGTACATCGGCGTGGCCGCCGCGGAATTGATGCGGTAGATGCGCTTCGTCGTGTATGCGGGATCCGGCGCGGTCGGCAAGTTATTCAGCTGGATCGAGTCGGTGCCGACCACCGGAATGCTGATGTTGCCGAACGCAACCGAAGGCGATCCTTCGTTGTTACCGGCCGGCGCAGTCGAATCAACGAACACGACTCGATAGCTGTACGTTCCCTGACCGACCGAGCCGGTTCCAGGTCCTTGTGCAGCGGCAGTTCCCGCCGCCGGGGGAGCAATTACCTGCGATGCCGCGGCCGTTGTCGGAAATTCAACGGAGTTGGAACTGAGGATGACCGACTCAATAACGCCCGGCGTGGTGGCCACCCCGCCGTTTTCCGGGTCCGGCAGCAGATTGCCGAGCAGTTGCACATTGTTGGTTTCCTGCGCGACGGCCGAACCGCCGAAGGGAATCGTGAGCGGCACAATCTGATCGGTCTGCACGTCGAAGTTATCGTCGATGCCGTACCCCATGACCCGGTGACCCGTGACGGTGACCAGCTCGTTGAGGCTGTTGGTCTTGAACTGTCCGTTGCGCGTGTAAAACTGCTGGCCTTCGCCGCTGGGGCCGGCGACAATGAAAAAGCCGTCGCCCTGAATCGCCAGGTCCAGCGGGTTGGAGCTGATCTCGATCGTGCCTTGCGTGAAGTCGGGCGCGATTTCGGCAACCTTCACACCGAGGCCGATCTGCCGCGGGTTCGTTCCGCCGCTCGATTCGCTCGGCGCCGAGCCGATGCTCTGCGTCTGCATGAACTGCGTGGCGAACAGCACGTTCGATTCCTTGAAGCCGACCGTGTTCGCGTTGGCGACGTTGTTGCCCACGACGTCGATGGTGGTCTCAGCGGCTTGCATGCCGGTGAGCGCCGTTTGCATGGCTGATTGAAGACCCATGGTTTTCTCCTCCCCGTGAGAATGTGATTGATCGTGTACGACGTAACTATTTCGTCATGCGAATCAGCCCCCGGCTCTGCCGGGGGTTGTCATGCGCACGCGTTGATTTTGGTTGTCGAACCCCCGGCGGAGCCGGGGGCTGTCGCGCATTTCCAATTTGACGTCTTTCCTATGCTTCAAATGCCGGCCTGGGACTGGCTGTAGATTCAGGTCGCCGCGTCCCCGGATATGCGGGACGTTCCTCCGGCGTGGTGGCCGCCGGTGGTTGTTGCACGACGGCCGGCGGCCGGATGAACGAAACGTTCTTGAGACTTACTACGTACGAGCGGAACTTGGCCAGCGACTGCTGGAAGCCCTGCGTGAGCAGCGTGCCTTGAGCACGCTGCTGCTCCGACAAGCCATCCACAAACGTGGCTTGCTTGCCATCGTGAAGGATGCCGACGAGCCGATAGTCGCCTTCCCCCGTAGCGTCGGTGCGATAGATGTACTTCGGTCCGTGCGTTTGCGGCAAGTTCTTTAGTTGCACCGAGCGATCGGTGCCTTCCTTACCCGTGGTTGTGATCGCTTGTTCGCCGGAAAAATCAAGTCCGAACAAGTTCCCCGCGCCGTCATCCCACACGACGCGATAGGCATACGTACCCTTCTCCATATCGCCGTCGAACGATGACGGCTCAAGCTCGGCATTGAGATCGATGTGCAGCTTCGGCTCGCCTTTATCAATTGAAACCTGCTTTACCCGGCCTTCGATCGACACCAGGTCGTCGGACAGCGCGGTGACCTCCGCGCCGATCAAGTTCGTCGCGCTGGCGATGTTCTGGCCCAAGAGCACCGACTCGAGAGTTTGCGTGAGCTTGTCGGTCGCGCCCACCTCGCGAATCTGGCTGATTTGGGCCAGCATGTCCTTGTTATCAAGCGGATTGAGCGGATCCTGGTTCTGAAGCTCGGCGATCATCAGCTCCAAGAACGTGTTCAGGTCGATATCGTTGATCGCATCGACCGAACGTAACGATCGATCGGGCGGCGTGGAATTCAGAACCGAAGGAGTTCGTGACATGGATCGACCTTCCATGGTTGGTCGTATTGTGGGACGGACAATCTTGTCCGTCCGTAGACTTTCTGATTCGTGTTCGGACGGGCCGGATTGACCGTCCTACGGGCTGTATGTCATGCGAGCAAGTTGAGTTCGCTGTTTGCCAAGCGCGTCAGCACATACGGCGCATCGACGGTTGTCGATTGCGTTGTCGCCGGGCGACCGGCCTCGTGACCTGAGTGGGGTTGTTGCGGTTGTTGTTGGCGATGTTCTTGTTGCGAAGCCCGTGGATCAGCCTGGCCGCCGGAGTTTTCCTGCCGCACTTCGACGTCGAAACGCTCGATGCGGATATTCTGTTCCGCAAGCCGTTCGCGCAGCGCGGGAAAGTGGTCCAGAAGAACTTGCCGTGCTGCAGGCGTTTCGGTCTCCACCGCGGCCGTCATGACGCCGTTCTGCATGGAAAGCTCCAGGCGCAGCGAACCTAATTCAGGTGGACTGAGGCGCAGCTGCACCGTGCCGCCGCGGTCCTGCGCCGTTTGCACGGCCTTGGCCACGCGGCCAACAAACCGCGCCGCGTCCACGAGCGGCAAGCCGGGTGCTCGCGTCGCATGAGCGCGGCGGCTTCCCGAAGCGCCCGAACGTTGCGCACGCGCCGTCAGATGACTTCCATCAGCGCTGTTCCCGATGGATTTGACGGCGCGGCTCGCTTCCTCGCTCGCTTCGCCAGCAGCGGCCGCCGTTGCCGTATTTGCGCTGGCGACATTCGCGACCACTATTGTGCCCGACGCATTCTGTGATACATTTGCATCGGCGTGGTTCATTCCGCTTTTGGCGGGAGCGCGCCTCTCCTCGGCCGATTCTTTGTTTAGGTTCGCTGCGTGCCGTTCCGCCGTAATCGTCTTCGCCGGTTTCGGCTCGGCGTTTTTGGCCGTCTTTGTTGCGGGAGCGGATGCGTCGACCGCAGTTGCGTTTACGCCGGTGCGCTCGCGTGCCGATTCTTGTTGTTTGCTTTCAATTTCGGCGGCGTGGGCTGAATTCGATTCGTTCACTTTGTCGCCGGCAAGTTGCGATGCCGACGAATCCACGCTCTGTGCCTGCGCGCTAATGTCAATTTCCGCGTCCGCCGGCACAACGTCGCGCGGCCGTTTCAGGTCACTCCGTTCACCCGTCGGCAATCTGCCCGCGTGCCGTTCGGCATCGACGTCGTCGTCTGACACGGATTTTGCCAGTTGATCCTCCTCGAGCGTCGAATTCTTTTGCAAAGTTTGTCCTGCGTGCTCAACGATTAGGGCCGCGGGCAAAAACTCCTCTGTGGCGTGTTGTTCTAAAAAATGTTCCTCTTCGCTTGAGGCTTCGTTGACGGCCGATTCGCCCTCGTCGCCATGAACGGCCTGGTCAGCCGCTTCATGGTCCGCCACTTTTGTATTCGTGTCCCTGCTCGTCGCTGCGTTGACCGGCGCGGAATTATCCGCCGGCTCGCGATCTGTCACATAACCGTCGTCCGGCCGCGCGGCATTGTCGCGTCCACCGCTGTTTTGCGGCGCGCTTTCGGTTGGACTGGTGCGCGCAGCAGTCGTGTTCGGTGAACCGGATGCCGGCACGGAAGCATTAAGGAAGAGATCGTCAAACGCCGGCCGGCGCGCGTTCGACGACGTCGACCCGGCCGCACCTCGTTCCTGAACCGGCGCTGTGAGTTTGAAAAGGTAGTCGAGATTCGTTTGGTTTGTCATGGGTTGGCGTGCGCATACGATTTGGCTGTAGGAGGCCTCTCCCGAGGCCGACGGGACTCGGCGAATTCTATTGGCCCATTCGCGTCAGAGACGCCTCCCACACGACCATTGACTATGCAGCCCTCATTAGGTGGTTGGATCCGCGGCCTTCATTTCGCCGAGTGCCTTCTCTAGCTGCGAATTGGCTGAGCCGCTGCTGATGATTCGCTGGTGAACCTCGTGAAGCTTGTTGAGTTCTTCTTCGGTTTCGAACGTCTTGAGAATTCGGCCTAATTTGTTTTCAGACATCTTGCTCATGAGCAGGATGGCGTCGTCCATGCGGCCTTCGTCGATCCATCGCACAAGCATGGCCTTGCCGTTGTCGGCGCGAAGCTGCTCGATCTGGGCCACAACCTTGGCGAGATTCTCCTGCGTGGTCAGCTCTTGCTCTTTCTTCCAGCGGCTTTGCCATTCGGTCGCGAGGCGATCGTAGCGATCGGTCTGTTCTTTCAGCAGCTGCAGCCGATGGTCGTACTCTTGCCGGCCGCGCTGCAGCGCCAGCTGCTTCACTTCAAGGTTGCGGTCTTGAATCTGCTGGTGACGCAGCATGTCGTCCATCGAGGGTTCTTCCGGCGGCACGTCGTCGCCCGCCTTGCGCTGCGCTTCGGCCAGCTGCTCGAGGTCGACGTCTTGCAGCAAAGCGACAATTCGAAATGCCTTTTGCTCATTGAGATGATCGGTGTGCCACAGGTAGCCCACGATGAGCGCGAGCGTGATCACCGTAGCCACGCAAAAGTAGCCCATGAGCGACATCAGGAGTGCAATGATTCGTTTCATGCC
>DASXWB010000273.1:0-5632 GCA_036503915.1 Lacipirellulaceae bacterium
AAAGGAAATGGGCCGCGAGAATTTCACGAAAATCCCCAACGGCATTCCCAGCGTCGAAGACCGCGTAAACCTGGTTTACACGTACGGCGTGAAGCGAGGCCGCATCGACCTGCACACGTTCGTCGATGCCTGCAGCACGCAAGCGGCCAAACTCTTTGGCCTGTTCCCGCGGAAAGGGACCATCGCTCTAGGCAGCGACGCCGACCTCGTTGTCTACGACCCCAATCATCGTGGGAAGATTTCGCAGAAAACCCAGCAAATGAACGTCGACTACAGCGCGTTTGAGGGCTGGCCGATTGAGGGCCGGCCGTCAGTCGTCACCGTGCGCGGCAAGATTCAGGTCCGCGACGGCAAATTCGTCGGCCAGCTCGGCCACGGCAAGCTGCTCACTCGTACACCGACGCATTCATAACCCAGCTTGAGCGGCTGCGGCTGCATTACCGAGCTTGCAGCTTGGCCAGCTCGTATTCAGCTTCCCGCCGAGATTTGCAGATTTTGGTGGAGAAAGTGGCCCGCTTGAACACTTTTTCCTGCTCTTCTTTCCATTTGCGGGCGGCCGCCGGCGAGGTGGTCAGCGCCAGCAAGATCTCGAACGTGCGGCCACGCTTTTGGACACGCCGCAACAAATAGTGGGTCTGGTTGACAACCGGATCCTTGTAGTCCGCTTGCAGTTCGCGGCTCGTGAGATGCGCCTGGACGGCGCGCTCCACGTCGGCGAAATCTTCGCCAAAATGCTTCACGAACAGCGGATCCGTGCGGCCCGCCAGCCGGCGGTTGGCCGGGTCCAGCGGCTTGAGCTTGCTAACGTCTTGGAGATAGGCCTGAAATTCCTTGGGCCGCTCGTTTGCGAGATAATGCACCAGGCCCCAGGCAACCGCGTACCCATCCGCGTCGAGCGTGCTCGATTGAACCAGGTTCTTTATCAAATCGCCCGAGCCGGCCGACATTTGCAACAAGGCGTACATCCGCAGGTCGTTGACCATGCCGGGGCGTGTCCATTTGATCGTCCGTACCGGGAGTTGTGCGGTTCCTCTACGCACGAGGCTCGATTGGAACCTGAGCGGGCAAAAATACTCAGGCACCCCCTCGGCGATCCACATCGGCCAGTCTGCTAGCCGCCGATGAAGGTTTGTGTTGGCCAGCAATTGGTGAATGCTTTCGTGAGCGATCGCGTAAGCGGCCTGCTTGGCCGCAAACTCTGGCGCTGCATCCCACATTTTCTGGTCCTCGTACAGCACCACGTGGTTTGTCAGCGTGTTGTAATAGGCGACGACGCCGTCGGGCAACTTTTTAAATGCGTCGAACTCGGCCCGCCCCGGCATGATGATCACGACCAGCGGAAGGGGAGGGTCAGGCGCTTCCAGGCCCCATTCGCGCAGCGTTCCCAGCACGCCGGGAAGCATTGAATCCAGGATCGAGCGAGTATGCAAATAAAATGCTTCGCTGCAGTTGTAGACGAAGTAATAGGGCTTCGCCCCAACGCGCTTGTATTCCTTAAAGCCAGCCTCATCTAAGGCCTTATCCATTACGGCGCGGCTGGACAGCTTGAAGGGCTGATCGGTGGATTGCGTATCGGAGCGCTTGACGACGGTCAGTGCGCCCGTCGAGAGCATCACCAGGCGGTGATCGCCCAAATCGCAATAGGAACGCACAACCTGGGATTCGCCCAGTGCCGTGGGGACCAGCAGCGGTTCTCCGCCCGTCGCTTGAGGCACAACGTCGGCCGGAATCGCTAGCTCGGGATCGCGTGTCGAGGGCATAGCCGCTGGAGCCGCGGCCGCCTCAGGTGCAGCTTCAGGGTCAGCGGCGGCGTCGGGCTCCTGGGCCCAGCAAGCCGCGGGCAACAGGCCCAGGATCAAAAACAAGCACGCGCCAGCCGCATGATTGCGCAGAACGACAGGTGAGAGGATCGACATGGATGCTGGCCCAAGTGATTAAAACGCGACGCGCCTCCGAAAAACAGGAAGTCGCAGTATTGCGAGAAAAGAATCTTTAGTGTAGGCGGGATAATCGCAAAAACAAGCCGCTTGTGGCAGCGGAGAAACGCCAGCATTGCGCGATGCGTGTTCACTGTGGTCGGCAAGCGCCCGGTCCGGGAAAGGTCTTACGTCAGGCCGCTGTGCCCTAGTTGATGGCCCGCATTGGAAGTACCGCATCAGACAGCGTTTAGGACTTGCGGGCCGAACCGACGCATTGTCGTGGCACGACAGTTGCGTTCCTGTCGAGCCAGGCGCTTCCTGTCGATGCGCCGGCGAAGTTCAGATGGTTAACCCGGTGGTGATTACGCGCCGCGGCGGACGCGGCGGTCTCGCCACGTACCTATGGAACACAGGAGTTTGAAAAAATGTCTGCATTCAAAATGATGTTTCCGGCCATTTTAGCCGGCGTGGGCCTCGTGATGACCGGCTGCAGCGACGCGACGACACGCGACGACGTCGCCGATGCTCGCGAGGACCTGCAAGAAGAACAGCAGGAAACGGCTGAAGCACGTCGGGAAGCGCAAGAAGATATTGCCGATGCGCGGCGCGATGCAGAGCCCTACACGGCCAACAGGCCCGTGATGGATGATGATGCTCAGGATGACGTTGCCGATGCGCAGCAAGAGGCTTCTCAGGAGATTGCCGATCAGCAGCAGGAGGAGCAGCAGGCGGCTGCCGACTTGCGATCAACGCAACAGGCGCACCAAGCCACTCAGGCCCGTGACACGTTTGTCGCGGATATGGAACGGCAGCTAGCGCAGATTGAGGAAAAGATCAATGCGCTCAAGGAGCAAGCCGACGCCGCCGAAGGCGAACAGCAGGAAGCGCTCAATCGGCAGGTCGAAGCGCTACAAAGCCAGCATGACCGCGCCGAAGAGGCTCTGGAAGAATTGAAGGATGCTGAAATTGCCACGTGGCAGACGCATCAGGAGCCGGTCCGTACGGCGATGGAGCAATTGAACACGAGCGTGAATCAGGTTCGGTAGCAATACCGGACGATCGCGCTTGTTTTTCAAGCAGCCGCCTGCCTTGTGCGGGCGGCTGCTTTTTTTTGATGAAACTACGCGTGCCAGTACTCGCTGAGGTGCGGATTTCTTGACGATCTGACGTGATTGAATTAAGGTAAGGTAGAATCTCGGAGTGTTCCAAGCGCCAAAAGTTCAATGCCGCGCGAAATGCATCAGTGAAGCCACCGGCGAAGCCGAAAAATCCTCGCACGGGAAATGGCAAATCGGAAAGTACTTGACAACTGGGAGTCAAATCCTGTGCGTTCGAACATTCTATTGATCCTCTCATTCATTGGACTCTCCCTCACATTGCCAATCCGCACAGCCGCCCAAACGTATGCTGAGCGGATCGTCGGCGGCTTCGGATTCCCAATGTTTGGGACATTCGTCCCTGGCGATGAGAACCGGTTGTTTGTGGGCCGGATTTGGACCGGCGAAATTCAAATCATCGATCTTCAGACGCGGACCGTATTGCCGCAGCCGTTTCTAGAAATTGAGGAGCTGCCCGATCCGTTGGCCGGTGTGGAGCAAGGATTCTTGGGCCTGACATTCGATCCGGACTACGCCACGAACGGCTATTTTTACGTGAACTTTACCGGAATAGAAGTCATCGACGGCACAACCTATTACCCGCTGAACGTGCGTCGTTATCGTATATCGGGCGACCCCGCGACCTCGAACGTGGCCGACCCAAACAGCGGGCAGACCATCCTCAAAATACCGAAGACCGCGTGGTGGCATAACGCTGGATGGATTGAGTTTGGCCCGAACGACGGCTATCTTTACGTCAACGTCGGCGCGCCCGCGGGCACAGACGCCCAAGACATCACCGACAACTTGCATGGCAAGATTCTTCGCATCGATGTTCGCAGCGATGCTTTCCCGGCAGACCCGTCGCGGAACTACGCGATACCCGCGAGCAATCCATTCGTCGGCAAAGAGGGGGATGACGAAATATGGGCATACGGGCTGCGCAACCCCTTCCGAGCGTCGTTCGATCGTCAGACGGGAGATCTCTGGATAAACGACACTGGAGAAGGCAACCGTGAGGAGGTTAATTATCAGCCGGCACAAAGCGCCGGTGGTGAAAACTACGCTTGGCCGCGGCGCGAAGGAACGGCGGAGGGACCAGGTGGCCACGGCGGTCCGCTGCTGCCGGAGTATACCGAGCCCATTTATGATTATCCCCACGTAGGACCTGATCCGCTATTTCGCGGCAACGTGATCGCAGCGAGTGGGTATTATCGCGGGCCCGTCGATGCGTTTTATGGACATTATTTTTTTGCCGATAACGGCAGCCGCAATATTTGGAAACTTGATCCCGATGCGGTGGATCCGCGCGCCTCAGTGACTAATGTTAATAGCCTTTTGCTTCCCAATACTGGATTCATCAATCGAGTGCCTTCATTTGGCGAGGACGCTGCCGGAAATCTCTACTTGATGGATTATGACAACGCGCCAAATGGGGAAGTGTTCAGAGTCGCAACTGCCTCCAAAGACGCAGTTTGGAATGGGAATAACGCACAGGTTGGTGTGATCGGAGATGGCACGACTTGGAGTGATCCTAGCAACTGGAGCCGCGACGGCGTTGCTGACCAAGCTTTCGTCGATCAAGACAATGTCATCTTCGCCAATGGTTCGTCGCAGCCGGTTATCGACTTGGGCGAGGATCGGGTTGTCGCGGCCGTCACGTTCGGCGGCCCATACCGGCTTCAGAACCGTACGCTAAAAATTCTTTCCGGAAATGTAATCGTAGAACAAGGCGTGACGGCCATTATCGATTCGACGCTCCTAGCGGAAACTGTCCACCACACCGTCCGGAAACTTGGGCCGGGCACTCTGATCGTCAATGGCGACGCCGGACAAATTGCCGTTAAGGAAGGAATTCTTCGCGGAAACGGCACCGTCGATCATTTGACCATTGCCGACGGCGGAAGGGCGGGGCCGGGCGCCGCACTTGGAAGTCTTACGGTGGAGGATTCCTTCACTATGCACTCCGGCGCTGCGCTTGAGATCGAGCTGGCCGGGACGATTCCGGGTGTACAGCACGATCGCGTCGTTGTTGGCGGCACGGCCAAATTGCATGGGAATTTAGATGTAAGCCTGGTCGGAAACTTTCAACCCAGTCATGGCGACGTGTACGAGGTTCTCAGCGCTGGCGGAGGCGTAAGTGGCAACTTTACGAGTGCGACGTTGCCGAGCCTGGCAAACGACTTGGCTTGGCGCGTTGTCTACGATGAATTTGCCGTACAGCTGTTAGTTGCGCTGTCCGGCGACTATGACGTCGATGGAGCGGTTACGGCCGCGGATTACGTCAGTTGGCGGAACACGCTTGGCTCGACGTCCCAGCTAGCTGCCGACGGTAACGGCAACGGCTCCATAGACGACGGCGATTATCAGCTTTGGCGTTCGAATTTCGGCGCGACTGTTCAAACGAACGGCGGGAATGAAACTCTCAACATACCCGAGGCGACCGGATCAGTGCTACTAATGCTCGGAGCATTGCACTTCGGTGCCTGGCGTCGCGCGATCTATTATTCGCCGCGCCATCAATCTGAACGCCGCCACGCTCGAAGAGAAAATCGTCGCCGACGGCGCGTCGTATAGCGGTTCAAATCTCCAGGGACGCGTCATGTTCTCGGCGTA
>DASXWB010000274.1:0-8354 GCA_036503915.1 Lacipirellulaceae bacterium
CCGGACGCCGTCTCAAACTTGATGCCGTTGATCTTGTTGTATCCGACGTGGCGTGCCGAAAGCACCCATCCGTCGCCAAGATAAACATAGTTTCCGACAGCCGACAAATTGTTAAAGCCTGGATCGCCGTGCGTCCAACCCGGAAAGGAGGCCGGATTCGATGTCACGTTCGGCACGACGTTGGGCACGTTGCCCACCACGACCGCCCATCCTGGCTGCGAATCCGCAAGCGTCGCCAATAACGCCAGGATTGCCAGGAAGGCAGTGAACGGATGCGGCCGGCGCGGCCAACCAGCGCGGTTGCCGGGCGCACGCCTGACGAGAGATTGCCCGTTGATGGATAGAGAATGTCCGGCGAACTGTGACACCGATCTGAAACCCCAAAAGAAACTCTGATCCGAAGGCCCGATCCGGCTACTTGCCATTGTAGCCGATGGCGCGGATTTGGCCATAACTTTGCAAATGGCGAGATTCTGCAATTTCGACTTGGTGAAAAAAAGCAACATGCGACCTCCAGGCGTCGCCCGGCATGACCAGCCGCTGGGCGGAAGTGCGCTTTCAACTCCGTGAAATCGCCGTTTGCGGGTTGAACCTCGTCGCCCAAACAGCGACCATTAACCTATGCCAGGCTCATTTCAATCGACGACCGGGTTGCTGCTCAGCGGGGGCATCGACAGCGCTGTGTTGCTGGATCAGCTTCTGCAGCGAGGCTCTCGGGTTGTGCCGTTCTACGTCGAAACTGGCTGTGCCTGGACGGCGTGCGAATTGAATGCTGTGCACCAGCTATTGGATGCCGCAGCCGCTATTCACTGCCAACTCGATGACCTGGTGCTACTTGAGATGCCGCTTGCCGATCTTTACGTCGATCACTGGAGCATTTCCGGTGAAAATGTGCCGGACGACACCACTGCCGACGAGGCAGTGTTCATGCCTGGCCACAATCCTCTGCTACTTTTGAAGCCGGCGCTTTGGTGCCAGATGCACGGCATCGGCCAGCTGGCCCTGGCGACGCTGGCCAACAATCCGTTCGAAGACGCAACGCCGGAGTTCTTCGCCGCGTTTGAAAACATGCTCGGGCGAGCCGCGTCCGAACGCGTCCACATTGTTCGCCCATTCGCCCATTTGACCAAGCACAGCGTCTTGCAACTTGGCCGGCATCTTCCATTGGAGCGGACATTTTCTTGCCTCTCGCCGGACGGCGGGCTTCACTGCGGCCGGTGCAACAAATGCGCCGAGCGCCGGCTGGCCTTCCATCAAATCGGGCGCGACGATCCAACGAGTTATGCGGCAAGTTCGTCCCGCCATTGGTCCGGTTCGCCGGCATCATACGCTGCACGCCGCTAGCATCGATGTCGACCGCTCAATGAGCGTCAGCGCAAAAAAGCAGTCCGGGCGGCTGTTGGAAACCGGCACCGGACTGCGCCCCCCTGGGAATACGCGGACCATCATGAGGCTGAGAGTCGAGAGTCGAGTGCCAGCAGCCTGACAATCGACCCTTAGTCTCAAATGATTGCCCCGCCCTGTCCCACTCCGAGCATGGTGAGGATATCGGCAGTCCCGATGACAACCTTTGGAAATCTGTGCCGGTCTCGGGCCCGCTGACGATTGGCGAAGGTTCGCCAGTGCAGGCAGCGAATTTCCCTCATCAACTTTGGCGATTAGGTCGATTTTGATGGACGAGGAGCAGTCCATCCGCTATCAGCCGCGATGCGCGCGTAGCAAACGAGGCGGGCGGGCTTCAATCGATCATCTCCAAGAATGAAAGCACGCTGATGGACCCGACGACTATCGTTCACCTGTCAATTGCGCTGGCTGCGATCGCCGCGGCGATTATTTGCTTCAATACGCTATCCGGCAAAGGTCCAAGAGGAACCGTGTGGTTTGTCGCCGCATCGGTTCTCACCTGGGGAGTAATGTTGCCGATCGTCCTGCGCGATCCGGTCGACTTATCGCTGACGCGCGAAATGGACTTGATTGTAGTCGTGCTGCAGTTGTGCGCGGCAATTGGCGCGATTCTAGGCATCCTCGACGTCCTGCAGCAGCGGACGACAGAGCGGCGTCACGCGATCGCCGAATGGGCGGTGCGGCAGCCGTTAGTGTGGGGCCTTGTCGTCGGCGCGTGGTTTTACGCCCTGCTCTATCAAGGTGTCATCGACAGCCCGAAGTTGTGGCGCTATATGGCCGGCCATTGGGTGGAAGTTGTGGAGGGCGCGTTTTTCTTTGTCGGCATGGCCATGCTGGTGCTTCGGCTGGTCGAAATTGCGGGGCAAAGGAAATCGGCTGCTTTGACGACGCTCGGCGCAGTGCCGCTCGGCGGCCAAAGGGTTGAAGACTGCGAAGGCCTCATGGCGCAACTGAATAAACTTCCGGCACGAATTCAGCAGAGTTACCTCGCGCGCCGGCTGCGTGAAGCAGTCGAATTCGTGCGCCGCAAGGGCTCGGCCGATTCGCTCGATGCGCATTTGCGGCACCTTGAAGAGCTGGACGCCGTCAATATGCACTCGGCATACGCCACGCTGCGGATCATCATTTGGGCGATTCCGATCCTGGGTTTTCTGGGCACGGTCATCGGCATCACCGTGGCCATCACCAACCTGTCCCCGAAGGCACTGGAACAATCAATGCCGGACGTGACCAAGGGTCTTGGCGTTGCGTTCGACACGACGGCCCAGGCACTTGCACTGACGATGATCCTGATGTTCACAAAGGCCTTAGTCGAGAAAGTTGAAGGCCGGCTGCTGGGGGACGTCGACGCGAAGGTCGCGCAGGAACTCTTGGGACGCTTTCCCGTGACAACGGTCGAAGCAGATCCAAATGTCGCCGTTGTCCGGCGGATGTCCGAGCAAGTGCTGGGCGCCGTCGAGTCGCTGGCCGTCCGGCAAGCCGAAGCTTGGAGATCTTCGATCGACGAAACACATCATCATTGGGCTGAGATGAATGCGGCCACGGGAAGACTCGTGCGCGACACGTTTTCTGATTGCATTCGAGACAACTTCAACACGTATTCCAAAACGCTTGACGAGGGCGCGGTTCGGCATGCTGAAAAGCTTGACCGCAGCGCGCAAGAAACGGTCGGCAGGCTGCGCGAAGGCATCGAAAAGCTGGCGGAGCTACTCGTCGAAGCGCTGCAGCGCCACGGCGAAGTTTTGACGAAGAGCGAAAACGACTTGGCACAGGCAAATCGGCAGCATCTTTCCGAGGTGGAGGCGGCGCTCGGCCGGTCGATGGTTGTCGCGGCGGAGCGACAGGAGAACCTGGTGCTGCAAAGCGAACAACTGCTCAAAGAGATGCAAATCGCCCTGGTGGAGGCGGCCGGCACGAGTCTGAAACAACAAGAAGAACTCGTGCGCCAAGGCGACGTGCTGCTGAAGGTCGTGAACGCGACGGGCCAAATCAAAAAGCTGGAAGCCGCGCTCAACCACAACCTGGCCACCGTCGGGCGCGTTTACAATTTCGAAGAGATGGCCTTGAACCTTTCGGCGGCCATCCAACTGCTCAGCGCTCGGCTCGGCCACCATAACCTTGTTGCACGGGGGGTTGAAATCGCTGGCGACGAGGTGGCCAGAGGGGCCGCATGAGCCGCGCGAAACTCGTCGACAATTCGGACACGGTCTCGCTGTTCCCGTTCCTGGCGGTGCTGCTGTGCACGATGGGGGCGCTTCTGGTGGTCCTCGTCGCCGTGAGCCGCACCGCGCGCGAGCATGCGCTGCGCGCCGATGCCGCCCTGCAGGAATCTAAAGTAGCGCAAGACCCGAAAGTCGTTCAATCGCTGGAACAAGTCAAGGCCTTCGAGTCCTTCATTGCCGTCATGCGCGCCGGCGCCGAAGAAAAGCTGCGGGAAGACGAAAAGCGCATGAGCCATCTCGAAGCGCACATGCGCGATCTGCACGAGCGGCTCAAGGCATTGCATCTTGCCGCCGCGGAACTGGCAGCCCTCGACGACGAACACTACGACGACCACGAACAAGCCCGGCGGGAACTCGAGCGGCTCGAAAAGCTGATCGCCGACACGCGCAGTTCGATTGAATCGCTCACGGAAGACGCGGGCACGCGAAAAAAGTCGTACGCCCTGGTCCCCTATGAAGGCCCGAACCGCACGTTTCGCCGGCCAATCTACGTCGAGTGCCGCGGTGGAGAACTGATCCTGCAGCCGGAGGGCGTTCGAATCACGCAGGATGACTTGCGGCCTCCACTCGGCGCCGGAAATCCGCTGGCCGCGGCGCTGCGTGCGGCACGCGAGCATTATGCCCGGCGCAATCCGTCGATAGAGCGCAATCGCGATACTGAGCCATATGCCTTGCTTATCGTAAGGCCCTCGGGCGCCGCGATGAATCATCGTGCGCAAGAGGCGATCCGTGCTGCCGACCTCGATTTTGGATACGAGCTTTTTGAAGAGGATTCGGAGGTAAAATATGAGCCTCCGGACCCGCAACTTGCCATGGTCGAGGAGCAGGCGATCCAACATGCGCGCATCCGGCAAGAGGCGCTGGCCGCGGCGGCGCCGCGGGCATTTCGCCACACCGCCTTGGCCAAGGCGGGGCGATTCGAGTTCGATAATGAATCGGCTACGGACTTTGGTCGTGGCGGCCACGGCAGCAGTGGCTTCAGCAACGCATCAGGCGACGGACAAGGCCCAGACGACGGCGGCGCGGATAGCATGCTTGGAAGCAGCTCCGGCGGAGACGGGGCAAGCCAACCGCACTTCGCGGATCGACATCATGCAGGCGCGGCTCCACAGACGAACGGCACAGGCAGCGCTGGCGGCATGCATCCGCCTGAACAGGTTCATGGTCAAGCATCTGCAGCCGCAGATGGGACCACGCAGTCTGAAAACCCAGCGGCACGGGGAGCAGCTGGCGCATCGCCGCCAGATGCCATGGCTAGCGCGATGCCAATCGACAGCGGAGAGCAAATGTCGGCCGTCGTCGTGTCGACCGGCGCAACGCCTTCTGCATCGGCACAAAGCTCAAACCAACATTCCAATGCCGATCTCAACGACAAAAATGCACGTCCCGTATCGCAAACGATGCGGGGCAAAGACTGGGCGTTCCGACAAAAAAATCCCCGGGCCGTACCGGTAAGTCGCAGCATCGCACTGGTGGTTCGCAAGGATCAAATCGCGATTCTCTCTGACGAAGCTCGGCTGCGCTCGCGCCGGCTGGCCAGCAAGACGATTCCGCTCGAGGGCGACACGGTCGAGTCGATTGACGAGCTGGTTCGAATTGTTCACGAGCAAGTCGACAGCTGGGGAATCGCCGGGGAAGGGCTCTATTGGCGGCCAGTGCTGACCCTGCACGTCGCTCCCAATGGGCGGCAGCGCGCGGAAGATCTCGCCCGGCTACTGAAAGACAGCGGCCTGGAGATTCGCCCGGCCGCTTCGGCGACACACACCCTCCAAGGTGGCACACGTGCGACGCACACAAGATGATGCCGATGAAATGATCGGCCAGGATTCGTTTCTCGACGTTGTCACGAACATCGTCGGCATACTGATTCTCTTGGTTATGGTCGTCGGCATGCGCAGCTCGCATGCGGCGAAGCAAGAATCGAGCGACCAATCCACGGCGGACTCCGCGATGCGCAAGCAACAACAGGAGGCGTTGACCGCAGCGTATCAGAATGTCGCAATCTCGGAGCGAGACCTGCGCGAGATGCTGCGCCGAGCCGCGAATACGCGCGACGAAGCTCGATTGCGCGAACAGGAACGCGCCCTGCTCAGCACGATGGTAGCGGAGGCGGAACAGGAAATCGCCGCCCGTCGCCGAAAACTTAGCGAGCAGGATAAGCGAGATTTCGACATGCGCCGCAAACGTGCAGAAGCGGAGCTTGCGCTCGACGAGTTAACGCGCGAACAGGTCGCTCTCATATCGCAGACCACCGTTGAGGAGGTCGAATGCCAACCAACTCCATTGTCCCGCGAAGTTACGGGCGATGAGACGCATATCTTGCTTGCGGACGATCACGTAGCCGTTGTGCCGTTTAAGGAGCTTTGGGAGCTATTGCGTGAAGACGCGCCAAGGAATTTTTGGCGGCTGAAAAACGAAGAGGTTATGGAGCGAACGATCGGTCCGATCGGCGGTTTTCGCTTGCGCTATTCGTTCGTCCTGGCGGACGTGGTTGCACGAAGTGACGCGGGCACAGTAGTCGCCGGGCAATTCCGCCAGTTTCAAGGCTGCGAGTTCTTACCTGTCACGACGCCAATCGGGGAGCCGGCGCTTGAGGCGCTCCGGCAAGGGTCCGAGTTTCAGCAGCACCTACAGCGGCTCAATCCACACCGCACCACGGTGACGATCTGGACTTACCCAGGCAACTTCGATCGACTGCGGGAGTTGAGGGGCGCAATTCGCGAGCATGGTTTTCAAATCGCGGTCCGGCCGTTGCCGCCCAACGTTCCGATCGGCGCTTCGCCCACTGGTTCCAAATCGGCTGCAGAATAGCCGGGTACACTTTCAGCACGGGGAATTGTCCGTGCTTTCATTGGCGGCATTCCCGCTGCGTCAGCGCGCAGCAAGTTGTCGATCGTCACGTTCTGCAGTACGTCGCGCGCTACCCGCGCCGCGTTCGGCACGGCTAAGAAGAAGTCGCATCGGCCTGTTGAATTTCGGGCGAGCCAGGCTGCCGCAGCAGATGGAGAAAGATCGCACCCGCGCCGACGACCAGCAGCGAATCAGCGATATTGAAATTGGGCCAGCGCCACCGGTCATTGACTTGCCACAGAATCCAGTCGCGCACGGCATAAATCTGGGTGCCTGCGCGTGGCCCCGCCGGCCAATCCTCGCCGTGAAGTCCCAGGCGGTCGTACAGGTTGCCCAGCACGCCGCCCATTACGCAGCCGAGAGCAAAAGTGAGCCAGGCATCGCGCGCCGCGCCGAACCGGAACAGCCAGACGGGAATGGCGATCGCCGCGGCGATACTCAATGCGGCAAAGAGCCACACCTTTCCTTGGCCCATGCCGAAGAGCGCACCCTCGTTCCAGCTAAGCTGCAAGCCGACGTGGCCCGTCCAAAACCAGTACGTGCCGCCGGCGCGAAGCTCCGGCCAGGAGAACATCCACGCCTTCGTCAGAAGATCGGCGGCGCAGCCGACTGCCGCTGGAATCGCGAACAGAAAGAATCGGTTCGTCGGAAGGCGGTCCATCAGCGCGCTCCGGCGCAAACGGGGAGCGTAATATCAATCGTTCGGCAGCGCATTTAACGGCCGAGTCCGCCGCGGCGGATTCGCCGTGGCGAACGTGCACGGCGCGAGCAGGCAGAGCAAGCTCCGCCGCTAGTTGGTACGTTTAGGATTAGCCGAATGACCGCGATATGGCTAGAGCGAATGCCCGCCGCCCCGATGATTTTCTCGCTGTTCGGCGCACTTGATACACACCGGCGTATAGGGGATGGCGTTGAGCCGCGCCTTGGTGATCGCTCCATCGCACTCGACGCAGCGCCCGAAACTGCCACCGTCGATGCGCTCCAGGGCTGCTTCAATCAGACCGAGCGTGTCTTCCTCAGCCTCCATCAGCCCCAAGGTAAACTCCTGCTCGAAGTTGTCGCTGCCGAGTTCGGCCATGTGGATCGGCATGGCGTTGCTATCGCTGCCCTCCATGCCTGATTTCCGCAGGGCGACTTCGGCCATCGTCGAGACGTCGCCGCGCAAGCGGGCACGAATAGCGTGGAGTTTTTCCTTGTATGCAAGCGCTTCGGCTTTCTTCATCGGTGGTTCTCCAAAGTTCATCGTCACCTCGCCGGCGAATGCGGTCATTCAGGGCGAAGACCCGTTATTCTACGTAGAGACGTTTGGTATGTCCAGCGCCTGGCGGCCCGGCCGCGACGACCACGGTTCGGTTGCCGCGGCGCAGCGAGTAAAGTAAACTTTCTAAGTTATTCGACGGCAGGGCTTTATCCTGCGTGCGCATCGAACTCGACGAGAACGCTCTCTGCGGCGAGGCTGGAGCCTTTTCGCGAAAGGCTGAGCTTGCATACCGATGCCGCTCGCGCAATGGTGGTTTGAGGCACGACAATTGTGGCATCCAGGGTAAAGACCAAAACCGACGTTGCCTTTCAGCGCTGCGTGATGCCCGACTGCGCCGCGACGTATGACGTCGGCGACGTGCGCACCAGTTGCCAGGCCTGCGGCGCGCTTTTGGACATCGATTATGACTGGGACAGTCTGCCCATCCCGGCGTCATTGCGGTCGTTTGAAGACAAGTGGAGCCGCCGCAACGAGCCCCTGTGCTTGAGCGGCGTGTGGCGATTCCAAGAGCTGCTGCCCTTCGCCCCGGCGAGCAAAATCGTCACGATCGGCGAAGGGCAAACGCTGTTGCAGCCGTCGGATGGCGTTGCCCAGTATGTCGGAGTTCAGCCAGGAAA
>DASXWB010000275.1:0-1618 GCA_036503915.1 Lacipirellulaceae bacterium
GGTTTGATAGCTCTCCGGATCCGTGAGCTTGCGTCCTTGGAGGGCAAAGTCGCGTGGAATCGGCCAGTGAACCTTTCGCAACACGCGCACGCTTTCCGCATCGTCGTGAGTGCGAAGCAAGTGATCGGCGTAACTCTCCAGGTACTTGCGCTGCCAGTAATCGCGATATTGTGGGTTGTCGGATGGAATGCCGGCCTGATCGGCCAGCATGAAATGCCGGTGATAGCGCAAGCGCGGCCAATGTTCCTTTCGATTAGGTAAACCTCCCTGCTCGACAAGGCGACCGCTTTGATCGAACAGCTCATATTCAATAATCTGGCCCGGTCCGACCTCCGGCGCAAAGAATGAGTGTCCTTGATTCATATAAAGCGCGTCGAGGTACCATTGCATCGGCGGGCCCTGGGCGATGTTAGTTACCAAGGCCGAGCTTCCGCCGACCGAGAGCGCCGCCAAAAAAACGCCGGTGAAGTGCCAGACGACGAGCAGGCTGATGGCGACGCGCAGCGCAAGTGGCAGGCGGCCAGGGCGCCGGCCGGACGAGCCCGGCTCGCGCTGCGGCGGGGTTGGCCGCGGCTTATTGCCCGGCGGCTGCGGCGTTGCCGGCGGCTTGGCGGGGGCTCCTACCATGTGATTGCAGATCGATTAACAACTTGCCATTTGGAAATCACGATTCGCCGGTCGGCCCCACGCTTTTTTAGAGGGGAGACAAGGAGACAGGGAGACAAGGAGATTCAGTTTGACGCACTGAGTCTCCTTGTCCCCCCTCCTTGTCTCCTTGTCTAATATTTCCCGCGATGAGGCCGCAATACAGCGCAGCGACCGGCCCGGATACTAGCGTCGCGCTCGGCCTGGTGGCCAGAGCAAATGAAAAACCCTCGCATCGGCGGCCGGCCGATGCGAGGGACTCAACTCGTGTTCAATCGATCCATCGCCGGCGGCACGGATTATTCGCGCCTGCCAGCGTCGAGACATCTACAGTGTCAACTGGGCAAGCTGCTGATTATCAAATTCGATTGATAGCTCCTGCGCTTGTCCGCCGGTCAGCCGAAGCGTTCGCTCCTCCCGCAACGTCTGGCCATTGCGCTCGAGCGAGACCACCACGGTGTAATCATCCCAAACCTGGCCGGACGCCAGCCGCGTGGTCGTGTACTGCCGGACCTCGCCAGTTTGCTTCGTCGGTACGCCGGCAAGCGTTACGACGGCGTCGGCCGGTACGTGCAGCGTCAGGCGTGTCTTGGCCGCCTGCTGAACTGGCCGGGCCACAATCGTCTCGCGAACTGGCGCGCTGCGCCGGACGATGGGACCGTAGATTTCGCGCCCGCGTACACGGCGAGCATAATAGCCGCCCTCGGAGTATGCGTATCCACCACCGCCGCCCCACGATCCGTGCGAACCACCGCCACCATAGCCACCATGTGAACCGCCCCAACCTCCATAGCTACCACCGTAGCCACCGTACGAACCGTGCGATCCACCACCGTAGTAACCGCCGTGGGATCCGCAGCTTCCCCAACCGCCTCCGCTATCCCAACCGCCGCCCCATGATCCGCCTGATCCGTGCGATCCACGGCCGAACAATCCGAAAAACGCATTCGAATTCTCAGCCATCATCGACAGT
>DASXWB010000276.1:0-1554 GCA_036503915.1 Lacipirellulaceae bacterium
CTCAGAGCCCACCGCAATAATTTCGGCAACGGGGAGACGACGCGTCCCGGCGCGTCGGGGGTGGGTGGCTGAGAATGAAACCTTTTTTACCATCCTTCCTTTTTAGGAGACCCGTTTACTTGATCTGGGAGAAATCGATCGGAAACGTCACCTCGCCGCCATTGGCGGGAAATATCGTAATGGTCGTCGGGGCTGCGGGATCGAAGTCGGCATAGGCAAAAGAAGCCACGACCTTGGCTTTGAAGCGCGGCGGCTCGGGCCAGGCGGCACTCCGGCTCGCCTGACCGTCGAAACGCACGTTCACCGGCTTGATCGTTTTGCCCGCTTGGTCGAGCACCATATAACTGTCGACGGCGAAGTTCGGCACATTGCCGAAAATCGTGGCGCTAACCAACATGGTTTTGCCGTCAAGCGCCTGGGCAATATCGGCTTCGCTCGGCTCGACTCCTCGCAGTCCCATGTGGGTGGCCATGACCGACAACGCGGCAAGCTTCGTGATCAGAAATCCGCTGGGATGCAGCTCATCGGTGGCGCCAAAGCGCGTATAAAAGGAATCAGGCGGGCGATGCTGTTTGGCGGCTTCGGCTCCCCGGTCGAGCGCGGCACGGATCGCATCCTGAGACGGTTGGATCTCGATCGCAGAGGCGCCGGCCCCCGCATAGACCACGAGACAGGAGACCGCGAGAGCCGCCGCAATTGGCCTGAATCCGCGCTGCATAGAGAAGGCACTAGCAGAATCAGTTTTTACCTGTCAACGAGCGGGCTTGAAGCCCGTGCGCCCGTTGACAAAACAAAACTCGAAGTGTTACAGAATTGGCTCTTCACATCGTTATTTTCGATCAAGACGTCACACGGAGGAGTTCATGGCAGCCCCCGAGCAGCAACCATCCCAGACACCCAGACGCCAATACGTCAACTTCGCTTTCTACAAGGTCGATCCGGCGTGGCGGCGTTTGCCGGAGGACGAGCGGGCGAAAGGCAAACAGGAATTCATTCGGGCGATTGAAGACTACTCCGGAAAGGTGCTGGTAATTCCCTACTCGACCGTTGGCATCCGCGGCGATTGCGACTTGATGCTCTGGCGCATCAGTTATGAGCTCGAGCTGTTCCAGCAGATGAGCGCCAAGATGCTCGCCTCCGGGTTGGGCAAGTACCTCACGACTCCCTATTCATATCTCTCCATGACCAAGCGTTCGATCTACGTCGACCATCACACGCATGAAGGCCAGGAAAGCAAACGCCTGACCGTCGTCCCCGGTAAA
The DNA here is from genome assembly GCA_036503915.1 of Lacipirellulaceae bacterium. Classification (GTDB taxonomy): domain Bacteria; phylum Planctomycetota; class Planctomycetia; order Pirellulales; family Lacipirellulaceae; genus JABDGM01. The sequence continues at coordinate 1,263 of DASXWB010000276.1, forward strand.
GCCAAGTACATTTTCGTGTATCCCTTCCTCAAAACCCGCGAATGGTTTCTGCTGACGAAGGCCGCCCGGCAGGGCATGATGGACGAGCATATCGAGGTCGGCCACCGCTTCCCGTCCGTCAAGCTCAACACGACGTATTCGTTCGGCCTCGACGATCAGGAATGGGTCGTGGCGTTTGAAAGCGACAAGCCCGAAGACTTCCTCGATCTGGTGATGGCGTTACGCGAAACGGAAGGTTCCCGCTATACCCTGCGCGATACGCCCATCTTCACCTGCATTCGCGGTAGCCTGA
>DASXWB010000277.1:0-14827 GCA_036503915.1 Lacipirellulaceae bacterium
AATTCGGCCCGACCGGTGCGAACAAGGTTTTATTCAGCCCAGAGTACACGCGGCGGCAATGCGACCGCCACGTCCGGTGACTGCGTAGAGATGAATCCAACCGCCGCGTCGCTTCGCCACCGCGACGCAGGACGGACGATGGGATTCCGCAAACACACACGATGGCCAATTCACGGAGCGACCAACATGCCAGAACCATGAGAGAAGAAACCATCTGCAAAGACCGTTGACCTACGGCCCCTACAGAGATAAAGCCGCGCAGCCGACCGCGACGGCATTGCGGCACTTCCAGCCGAATAATCATGGGAATCGAATCCACGCCAAAATGTCGGTCTGTTCGCCTAGTGGGGGCGCGTAAGAGAGACCAATGTACCACCAATTGAATAGTTGCGTCCAGCAATTCCAACACAGTCCGACTTCGGCGCCAAAGACGTCCCCGTATCGCAATCGCTAGTCGCGCCGCACAGTTGGTTCATTGACTCGTCTGCGAGTTTTGATGATCTTCGAGCGTGCCGCACGTGACTCCGACGTCGTTCAATGCGCGCAGCCGCTGCAATACTTCTTTGGCGGTCGTTCGCCTTTAGGCAGCACGTAGCGAGGTGTTATCACCCGGCTGGCCTACTTTTTCGCTTTCCGAGGGAAACTCGATGCCGAAAGGTCAGGCAACCCGCGTGAGAGAGGAGTCGGGAGGACTCCCGCCGCGCTCTGCGGCACCGAAATAGTATATTGCGGCAGGCGACATCGGCGTGTAGCAAGTTTGGCTACACAGGGGTCGCTCGTCCAAGGCCGGTCGGCGGGGCAGCCGGAAGTTGATCTGTATTCAGTGATTTGGCGCTTGAGCCGGCAATCAGCCAGCTCATGAGTAACCGCTCGCTTTCCGTACTGTACTGAGGATCGCCAGCCTGCGCTGGGGCGCCCGGCCAATTGGTTGTTTTCGAACGTCCTTGTCAAAAACCTTTTCGCAAAAGTACGCGTCCGGCCGAGACATGGTGTGCGGCTATCGATCAGAGCGTTGGTCTCGTGGTTCGAGCATGACGCCGTCGACTGCTGCGAGCGGCCGCTTTGCGGCGAGATTCTTCCAGTCGATAAGTGAGCACCGCCTCGGGATGTTGGCTTGCCCATTGGTCAGGGAGCATCGCATCCAGTTGTGGATCGTGGTCATGGAGGCGCAACAGCAGTTCGCGCAAGTACGTCCACGGTTCGATCCGGTGACGCTTGGCGCCGGCGAGGATCGTGAACAAGATTGCGGCCCGTGGGCCCGCTTGTCCGCTGCCCAGGAACAACCAGTTTTTTCTCCCAATCGCTTGATGGCGCAGTGTTCGTTCACTGACGTTATTGTCAATCGTCAGTCGACCATCCTGGGTGTAGCGGCGAAGCGCCTGCCACTGGTTGCTGGCATACCAGACCGCCTTCGCGAGTGCACTCTTGGGAAGCGCCCGCTTCTCGAGTTCCGCGAGGCGTGTGCCGATGCGATCGAGCACCGGAATTGTTTCACGAACACGGATCTCGCGCCGTGCATCAGCCGACAAGTCACGTGCTTGTTCTTCGATGTGGTACAGCTGCCGGATCCACTCCAATATCTGGTGTGCATCGCGCGGCGAGCTGTTCTGTGCGTCGAAGAACCTGCGCCGCGCGTGCGCCCAGCAGGCAACTTCGATGATCGAATTACTCGACCCGAGATAAATCTGGTCGTAGCCAGTATAGGCGTCTGCGTGAAGGTAACCTGCGAATCCCCGCAAGAAGCTTGCTGGCCCATCGCGGGCGCGACTCTCGGTGAAGTCGTACACCGTGTAAGGACGCTCCTCTGCGATGTACGCCCAGAAGCGGCCCTGACGACTGCCTTCCTGACCGCCGTTGAGTACTGTCACAGGAGTATCGTCAGTCCATAACACGGGCGACGGAAGCACCAACTCCTTCTGTCGCTCGTAGAGCGGCTTCAATAGTTCGGCCGCTGCCTGGACCCAGTCGCACAGCGTACTGCGGGGAATATGCAACCCGTGGCGCGTGAAAAAATCTTCTTGCCGGTAGAGCGGCAGATGGTCGCCGAACTTGGCCACGATGATCTGAGCAATGAGCCCGGGTCCAGCGATGCCACGGGCAATCGGTCGTGCCGGTGGCGGCGGGCTGGCCACGCCGTCTTGGCAGTACCTGCAGGCATACTTGGGCCGCACGTGAATATGGACTTCCAGTTTCGCCGGCACGTATTCCAGAACCTTACTTTCATCCTGCCCGATGCGGTCTTTCGGTCGGCCACAGCACGAGCATTGCTTGTCGGCTTCGCTCACGTCGTGTTCGTGCCGATAGTGTGGCAGCTTGGCAAGATCGAGTTCTCGGCGACGCCGGCGGCCAGATAGCGACACTTCGTGCCTGAGTTGCTCGTGTGCTGAAACTTTTGAATCCGCGGAAGCACTCGGCTCTAGATCGAACAGATGTCCCTGACCTTCTCCCTCGATGATCTTCTCGGTCCGCCGGCCGTAGATCCATCGCTTCAGGGCGCTCAGTTCTTCTAAGGCCGCTTGGTGCGCTGCCTGTAGTGCTTCGTACGATGCAGTTGTCTCATCGAGCACATGCTCCAGCTCAGTCGCTTGCTTGAAGGCAGCCAACAAGAGTTGTTGACACTCTGCGAGATCATTCGGAAGCGCGTTGTCGTCATCCATAACGACAACCGTTCTATCGACTCTTTTCGATTAAGGAAGACCATTTCTGGAATTATTTTGGACGGGTAGTCGATACCGTCGCTGACGGCGGCGCCCGCTGCGCAGATCCAGGCCGCCCAGCAATCTCGACAACTGCTGATAGTCGAGTTCCACGCCCTCTTGGTCACTCGCCGGCAATTCAAAGACGCCTTTCTCAAGTCGCTTGTACCAGATGCAAAACCCATCGCGGTCCCAGAACAAGATCTTAATTCGGTTGCGGTAACGATTGACGAACAGAAACAAGTGCCCCGACGACGGATCTTGGTTGAATGTTTTTTCCGCGATCCCCATCAGCCGGTCGAAGCTGAAGCTCATGCTGGTGGGCATCGTGCAGAGAAAGACGCGCAGCTCGGAGAAGTTCGTCATGACTTGGGCACCTTCCAGGGACGGAGAGTGCCCGCTGCTTCGATAACGGCAATCAGTGCGGACTGTCCGATGCCCAGCGGCAGCCGCACGACGCCTCCGTTGGGCAACTCGATCTCCACCGGCGAGGCTTTCAGCGAGACCGGCAGAAAGACCGCCTCACCCGCTTCCTCCGACTCGGCTTGCTGGCGATCGGCTTCGTCCTCAATCAGAGATTCTGGGACGCCGTTCTTCAATCGCTGATACCACCGGTAGAAGCTCGAACGGGTGACTCCCTCCTGCAGGCAGTAAACATCGACGGACAGCCCGCTTGTCTTCTGGCTTTCCAGCCGCTGCTGCCAGTCCAGCCAATCATCCAAAGTTGCAGCAGGTCTTCCAGTTCTTGCCATCGCTCGCCTCCATCAGTTACTGGGACAGCCGTTCTCAGCCTACCAGCGTTGGCAAGTATCGATTCGGCGGACGCTTACTCGCAAAATGAGTTATTGGAATTTTGATTGACGAGACAAGTTTAGATACACAGCCGCCCGAAAGTTTGTCAATTTGCTGGCGTGCCGGAAGCGGTTCGAGAGACCAACCTTTTGCGACATAGAGTTTGACGGCTGTCGCACGACTAGATCATTCATCGTGTCTGAATTTGCCGGCACGTCGATGGCCGTTAAGATGAACCAATCTCTAGTGAGACACAGGCGGCCGTTTTGCACGTTGACGACGCTGCGGTAATCCAATTGCGACGCCGGATTTCAGCTTACCGGGCGGACAGGCAGCCGCAACGGTAAAAGTGTGGCCGCCACGCACCAATTGCACTGGCGATACGGGAATAGCCCCTTCAGCCTTCCAGCCATCAATGACGTCCTTGCCGAAATCGTTCGCGAACATTTGACTTGTCGGATGCGGAACTGTCCGTGATGTACAGATTGCACATACGTAGTCTGGAGCTGAGATTACTGTCGGTGGAAGTGGAACAACGACCGGATTCTGGGTAGCTGCGGCATACTCCATAAACAGAGCTTCGACCCGCTCTTTATTACGCAACGTCCCGGCATCAAACCCACGCTGAAGCTGAGTTTCTTGGTTTTCAAGCGTATCCCACTTTACGAAGATGGGGAGCCATAGTGAGTGCGCCGAGCCATCAATCGGGCGCAGCCGCCAAGAGGCGTTTTTGCCAAACTTTTTATAGCGCATGCCTGCGGAGTCAAAACCGGTGCAGGCTCTTGCCGCTTCGCAAATCGAGAGTCACGTGATCACACTGCTCCGTCATATCTTGACCACGCGGATAAACGGGCCAGAACGAGACGGCATTCGTGCCTGTGTAGATCGCACCGAAGGGATGTGTGAGTTGTTCTCCTAAGCGGAATTGTAGTAATGTGATCGGGCCGGTGGGTTTGCCTTCGTATATCAGCTGCCTGATCGTCCGCAGTAACAAGCTCGAATCGTGGCCGAAGTCATTGAACGCTTTGAACATCCAGGCGACGTCATCATCATCGCCGTCGCTATCGAGCCCAGCTCCGACGTTAAAAGTAAACATAACAGTGCATTACCCAGTGCGATCAACTAATAGTAGCGTCGACATCGGGACGAGCCCAGAGCCTAATGATGCGGAGCGACGACCTAACGAAAGCCCGAGCCCGCGCACTCAAAAACAAGCTCGCCCCGATGCTGGGATATCTGACTCGGCTCAAGCGCCGCATGGTCCGCCGTGGCTTCCCGCTCGACGACCGATTGCTCGCTGTAGTGACCACTACGCCCGGCCACCTACGCATCATTTCATGTGTGGTCACACAGCTTCGCCCACGCGGCGCCTTCCGACCAATTCGGAGCCGTACCTCGTGGCATCGACTATCCTCCTTCGCTTGCGACCACATCCAGATTCTCCCTCCGGTCGTGGTCTCGCTTTCGCGGGTGTGCAACGAATTGATGGAGGGGAGTTAGATCAGCCAGAACGCTTTATTTCGCTTTCGCGGGGAATAATTAACGACAATGCTGGAGAGTCGGCTTTCGTTCGGCAATAATGTGGGCGAAATAGAGGTCTACTTACAACCTTCGAACCACGAACCTTCTGACGGCGTACGCTATATGCCGCATGTCTCGACATGCCAGTTGCCCACCTTGTCCAAAGGCCAGCTATGTCTCAAAGCACGCTTCCCGCTCCGCAGGTGCAATTCGACGACGACCATGTGCGAGCGATCGACGAGCTGGGAGAGCTTTATGGCCGGCTCCGCGGCGAGCTAGGTCGCGTGATTGTCGGTCAGCACGAGATTATTGAACGGTTGGCCATTTGTCTGTTCGCACGCGGGCACGCCTTGTTGATGGGCGTCCCGGGGCTTGCCAAGACGCTGCTGGTGAGCAAGTTGGCGGAAACGATGTCGCTTAAGTTCAGCCGCATCCAATTTACGCCCGACTTGATGCCGATGGACATCACCGGCACCGACATTCTTCAAGACGGCGTGACCGGCCGGCGTGAGTTTCAATTCGTTCACGGGCCGGTTTTCGCGAACATTATCCTGGCCGACGAGATCAACCGCGCCCCGCCGAAGACACAAGCGGCAATGCTGGAGGCTATGCAGGAACGGCACGTGACGGCAATCGGCAAGACGTTCGTCCTCGAGCCGCCGTTTCTGGTGCTGGCGACGCAGAATCCCGTGGAACAGGAAGGCACCTATCCATTGCCCGAGGCGCAACTCGATCGGTTCATGTTCTTGATCGAGCTCGATTATCCGTCCGAGGACGAAGAGATCGAAATTGCGCGCACGACAACCGGCGATGACTTGCCGGCACTCACGCATCTGCTCCACGCGCCCGAGATTATTGGCTACCAGAACCTGGTGCGCCGCGTGCCAGTGCCCGACCATATTTACAAGTACGCCGCGCGGCTGGTTCGTAAGACTCGGCCGCACGGGGGAACTGCGCCCGATTGGCTCAAGCCGTTGGTGAGCTGGGGAGCCGGGCCACGGGCAGTACAAAACTTGATCCTTGGCGCTCGAGCCCGGGCTGCGCTCTTGGGCAGTTACATGGTGCGGCTGGAAGATTTACAACAGGTGGCCTTGCCCGTGTTGACCCACAGGCTCATCACCAGTTTTGCAGCGCAAGCCGAGGGACTTAGTGCCAAGGATATTGTACGTCGCTTGGTGGATGAATCGATCGACGAAGAGTGAGCCTGGCGCAGGCGGCAACGCATGGGGCTAGAACGGCAAACCCGCAGTTTCCTTGACCCGCAGGCGCTCGCCCGATTAGCACGGCTGCCCCTGTTAGCGCGGCGGCCCATGCAGGGCAACGTTTCTGGCAAGCATCCGAGCCCGCATCGTGGCGCCAGCGTCGAATTCGCTGAGTACCGCAAATACGTGCCCGGCGATGACCTGCGGCGGCTCGATTGGCGGGCCTTCGGTCGCTCGGACCGACATTATATCAAAGAGTCCGAGGCGGACACCAACCTCCGCTGCTGTCTGGTGCTCGATACCAGCGGGTCGATGGGTTTTAGTTCGGGCACGATCACGAAGCTCCAGTTTGGCAAGCGTATCTCCGGGGGGCTCGCATACCTCGCCGTTCAGCAGGGCGACGCCGTGGGCCTGGCCGGCGTGGCGGACGATATCGTCACCGAGATTCCACCACGGCGCAACCCGGTTCATCTGGTGCCGGTATTCGACTTGCTGGAAAAAATGAAGCCGTCGGGCGGCACGCAAATTGTGCCGTTGCTGCATCAACTGGCGGAAACGATTCGCCAACGGGCTCTAGTAATAATCATTTCTGATTTGTTTGCCGACCCCGCCGGGCTCCGCAGCGCGTTTGAACACTTTCGTTTTCGCAAGCACGATCTGGCTGTGTTTCACTTGCTCGATCCGCTGGAGCTTGGCTTCACGTTCCATCGGCCGATGCGGTTTTTCGACATGGAGGGCGGCCCGGCAATTTTCGCGGAGCCAAACGACATCGCCGAACGCTATCACAAAGCGCTGGCCCGCTATCTGCACGACGTCCACCAGGCAACGATCGAAACGGCTGTTGACTACCATCGCGTCCGCATCGACGCGGACTACGAGCAAGTGTTGCTGAATTTTTTAATCGGTCGCACCCGCGCCGGGAGCGTGCGATGAGCTTTTTGCAACCTTGGATGCTCATCGCTTTACCGATCGCGGCGCTGCCGGTGATCATTCACTTGATCAATCAACGGCGATTCCAATCGATCAATTGGGCCGCGATGCGTTTTTTGCTGGAAGCGAATCGCATGTCGCGGGGATACGCGCGGATCCGCCAGTGGCTGATCTTGTTGTTCCGCGTGCTGGCGATCGCGGCGCTGGTGTTCATGATCAGCCGGCCGCTCGCTACAGGATGGCTCGGGCTTGCAGGCGGTGGCCGGCCGGATACGACGCTCGTTCTGATCGATCGCTCGGCAAGCATGACGCAACACGGCGTCGGCAGCGCGCAGTCGAAGCTCGAGAACGGCGTTGCGCTTGTGGCTCAAACGCTTGCCACGCTTGGTTCCTCGCGCTGGGTCGTGATCGATAGTGTTTCGCACGAGCCACGCGAATTGCAGTCGCCTGCCGAGCTCATCGAATCGCCGGGCGCCCAGCCGTCGAGCGCTGCGGCCGATCTGTCCACCTTGCTGCAGGCGGCCCACGACTACATCAAAAATAATCGCACCGGCCAAACGGAAGTCTGGATTTGCTCCGACCTTCGCGCGAACGACTGGAATGCCGAGAGCGGCCGCTGGGAGGGTATTCGCAACAGCTTCCAGGAGTTCAAGCAGAGCGTGCGATTCCATCTAATAGCGTATTCGGCCGTAGCGGCCGATAACCTTGCAGTGCGCGTAACTGACGTCCAGCGCCGTTCAACGGGCGAAGATGCGGCGTTATTCCTGTCATTGCGACTAACGCGCGCCGACGGAGGAGGAAAACGGAGCGTACCCATTCATTTCGATGTCGAAGGAGCCCGCTCTGAGCTGACGGTCGAAATGGAAGGACACGAGCTGGACCTGAAGAATCATCGCATACCGCTAGCCGGCGACCGAGTGCAGGGCTGGGGCCAGGTTGCGATTCCGGCCGACGAGAATCCGGCGGACAACGAGTTTTATTTCGTCTTCGATGAGCTGCCGTCCCGCCGATGCATTCTGGTCACCGAAGATCGAGCTGCGACGCGTGCGTTGGAGCTGGCGGCCAGCATCTCGCCCGATCCGGCAGTCTCGTGCAGCGTCGAATTGGTCGACCCAGAGCATTTGGCCGGCATTGTCTGGGAATCCGTCGCGCTGGTGCTTTGGCAAGCGCGACTGCCAGAAGACGACGCGGCCAGTGCGATAAGCCGGTTCGTAAATCGCGGCGGGCAGGTGATGTTCTTGCCACCCAGCTCGCCAGGAAATGAAGCACTCTTCGGTACACGCTGGACGACGTGGGAGTCACCGCCTGAGCCGGTCCGTGTTGAGTCCTGGCGCGGCGATCAAGATTTGCTCGCGCGCACGCAAAGCGGCGCCGCGCTACCGGTGGGCGAGCTCATCGTGCGACGCTACTGCGGCTTGGAAGGGGAATTCACAACGCTCGCCAAGCTGTATGGCGGAGCGACGCTGCTGGGACGCGTGACGACCGACCGCGGGGGCGTGTATTTCTGCGCCTCGACCGCTTCGCCCTCAGACACGTCGTTTGGCACAGAGGGCGTTTCGTTGTACGTGGCGATTCAGCGGGCGCTCGCGGCCGGTGCGGCCGAATTGGCCCTGGCTCGATTGCTGGCCGCCGGCAATTCGTTCCCATCAGCGGGGAGCGGTTGGCAGCAGCTTGCCGGCTCGTCAAACTCACTCTCCACCGAGTATCCGTTTCACGCGGGCGTGTACACGGCCGAAAAGCAAATGCTGGCCGTCAATCGCAGCGAAGAGGAAGATCGCGCCGCGACTCTCAGCGAAACTCTCGTCGCCGAACTGTTCCGCGGACTCGATTTCGATTTGGTTAACGATCAGGCCGGGAACATGCACTCGTTGGCCCGCGAGGTGTGGCGGTTGTGCATTGGCGCGATGGTTCTGGCGCTGGTGGCCGAAGCCGGGTTGTGTCTGCTGCGGAAACCACGGCAGACGGGAGTTTCGTCGTGAGATCGACCGAGTCGCTTACCTTCCTGGCCTCGCCTTGGACAATCGTTGCGGCGATTGTCGCGTGGGTCGCCGTCGCCGCGTTAAGCTTTGTCGCCTGGCGGCGCAGCGGCTATCGCGCATCCATCGGGGCGCTCGAAGCGCTGCGGCTGCTGATTCTTGCGATCGTGGGCGTGCTGTTGAATCAACCGGAGTGGATTGAAGAATTTCGTCCGCAAGAAAAGCCGTCGATCGCGGTGCTTTACGATGCGTCCGCCAGCATGACTACCGTCGATGCCGTTGACCCGGCTGCTCCTACGAGTCCGCCGACCACTCGGGCAGACGCGATCGGCGTACTCAAGCGAAGTGAAACATGGCACCCACTTGGCGACCGGTTCAACGTCGTGGTTCAGCCGATCGCCGAGCCGTCGGCTGGCAGTGGCACCGATTTGGGTGCGCCGCTCTCAGCCACAATGCAAAAAATAGCTTCGCTGCGGGGAATCGTGCTGGCCTCGGACGGTGACTGGAACGAGGGCGATCCGCCGGTCGAAGCGGCCTTCGCACTCCGCATGGCCGGCGTACCAGTATTCACGGTGCCGGTCGGCAGCCCGCAGCGACTGCCGGATGTCGAACTGCTCAGCCTGGACGCGCCGACGTTCGGTGTCGCGGGGAAGGTAGTGCGACTTCCGTTCACCATCGAAAGTACGCTTCCTCGAGGGCGGGCGGCGACCGTGACGCTCCGTGCTTCCAATGGCGACGAAGTGACGAAGGAAATCCAAATCGCGCCGCAAGGCCGCACGACCGACTGGGTGGCTTGGAAACCTACCGAGACCGGCGACTTCAATCTCACGCTGGAAATACCACGGCAAGCGGGCGAGAGGCTCCCCGACAACAACCGCCTCACCGCGCCAATTTCGATTCGAGAAGAAAAGCTGCGCGTGCTCGTCGTTGAATCGACGCCGCGGTGGGAGTATCGATACTTGCGCAACGCGCTGTCGCGCGACCCCGGCGTGGAGGTCGCCTGTCTGTTGTTCCATCCCGGCCTCGACAAAGTCGGCGGCGGCAATCAGGACTACATCAAGGAGTTTCCGGGCACGCTCGAAGCGCTGACCAGGTTCGATGTCGTGTTTCTCGGCGACGTGGGAGTTGACGAAAACCAGCTCACCGTCGAACAGTGTCGCCTGATGCGCGGCCTGGTCGAATTTCAGGCGAGCGGGCTGGTCTTTCTGCCCGGAATGTATGGCCGGCAGTCGTCGCTCTTAGAAACGCCGCTCGGTGATCTCTACCCGGTGCTAGTGGACGATTCGCAGCCGGGCGGATGGGGCTCGCGCACACCAAGCCGCTTCCAGCTCACCGAGATCGGCGAGCGGAGCTTGCTGACGAAGCTGGCCGACTCGCAGCAGGACAATGCCGATGTCTGGGAGGATCTGCCTGGATTTCAGTGGTACGCGCCAGTGATTCGTGCCAAGGCGGGGTGCGAAGTCCTCTGCGTGCACAGCGACGCGGCGAATGACTTCGGCCGCCTTCCCCTGCTCGTGACGCGCACGTTCGGCGCGGGCAAAGTGCTGTTCATGGGTACCGACGGCGCATGGCGCTGGCGCAAAGGAGTCGAGGACAAATACCACTATCGGTTCTGGGGCCAGGTAGTACGCTGGATGGCCTACCAGCGCAATATGGCCAAAGGGGAAACGATTCGTCTGTATTACTCGCCCGATCAGCCGCAGCTCGGCAAATCGGTGGTGTTCAAGGCGAACGTAATGGAACCCAGCGGCGAGCCGCTGTCCAAAGGCGACGTCTCGGCCCGGATTGTCGCGCCCTCCGGGCGGGCGCAAAGCGTTCAGTTCACGTCGCTGGGCGACGAGTGGGGCGCGTTCATGGGCCAATACGTTTCGGAGGAGCCGGGCCGGCATCAAGTGACGCTATCGTGCCGGGAGACGGGTGCCACGCTCGATGCTTCATTTTTTGTGCAAGGCGCCGCGAAGGAGCCGGTCGGCCGCCCGGCGCGCCCCGAGGTGCTCGAAGAAATTGCCCGGGTGACGCGCGGCCGGGTGATCGCGGTGCGTCAGGTCGACGACATTGTGAAGCACTTACGAAATCTGCCGGAACCTCAGCCGACCATCCGGCGTTCGCAGATTTGGTGTCACCCGGTGACCGCAGGCGTCGTCGTGACGTTGTGTGGCGTATTTTGGGTAGCCCGCAAAGCCGTTGGATTGATATGATAGTGGTCAGAGAGGGCGCTCGGCCGACTCGCAACAGGAGGCACGGGGTCATGAGCCAGGGTCATTGGCAGAATGAGTTGCGGATTCCCGCGGCCCTCACGGAGCAACTTCGCGACTTTCGCCGCCGCGTGTGGACGATCAAACTGGCGGAGGCACTCGCTGTCGCGGCGGTCAGCGTGCTCGCCGCCTTTCTGAGTGTGTTCCTTGTCGATCGCCTGTTCGACACGCCGGCATGGCTGCGGGCTGCGATCGGCGCGGCCGCGCTTGTTGGTTGCTCGATCGTGCCGTGGTTCCTGCATCGCTGGGTGTGGCGCTTCCAGCGACTCGAACAGCTCGCGCGGTTGCTGAGCCGCAAGATGCCCGCGATAGGCGACCAGCTGTTGGGAATTCTGGAGCTTGCGCGCAATCGCTGGGAACAAAGCCGCTCCCTGACACTCTGCCAGGCCGCGATTGAACAAGTCGCCGATGATGCTCGGCAAACCGATTTTCTGGCCGCGACGCCGGGCTCGCGAGTTCGGACTTGGACGATAAGCGCCGCGGCGCTGCTACTGCTGGTCTCAGTAGTTTCCGTACTGGTTCCAGCTGCCGCACAAAACGCCTGGGCACGGCTGACGCGACCGTGGAGCGATACGCCGCGGTTCACGTTCGCCGACATTGAGAACTTGCCGGCCGAAATAGTTGTCGCTCACGGTGAGCCGTTCACATTCCAGGCAAAGCTGGCGGACAAGTCGCGCTGGCGGCCGGCAACGGCGCATGCGCAAATCGCGGGACAGCCGGCGGCCGTCGCCCCGCTTGCCGATGGCAGCTACCGCTTTGAATTCTCTGCGCAGATCGAGCCGGCATCGCTCCGACTGCGCGTGGGCGATCTGGCGAAACAAATCCGCGTTGAGCCGAAGCTGCGGCCGGAACTGGTTTCGATTGTTGCCTTGAACCGGTTGCCGGACTACCTGGGCCAACCGGGAACTCAAGAGCAGGACATCCGCAGTGGGGCGATTTCGTTGGTCAAGGGAAGCCGCGTGAAATTCATGCCTACGGCGAATCGACCGCTCCGCTCGGCCCGCGCCGGCGACGCACCGTATGATCCCGACGGCGCGACGTTCACTACCGCGGAGCTGCTTGTCGACGACGCGCGGCAAATCTCGCTCGAGTGGCGAGACGAATTTGGTCTCACGTGCAAAGAGCCGTTCAACGTTGCCATTACCGCCCTGGAAGATGAGGCCCCGCAGATTTCGTGCGAGGGTCTGCCACGCGGCCGCGTTGTGCTTGATACCGAGCAGCTCGTATTCCAGGTGCGGGCCAGCGACGATTTCGGTGTGCAAAACGTCGGCATGGTATGGAAGGGCATGCCCAGCGAACTGGTCGAAACCTCCGCGTCAGGAACAAGCGTGCTTGCCGTCGGCGGACACGACAAGGCGGCGCTCGACGTTCTAGGCACCTTTACGGCCAGTTCGCTCGGCATCGAGCCGCAGGCAATCGAGCTGCGCCTCTTCGCCACCGACTACTATCCCGATCGCAAGCCGGTTTACACCGCGCCCTACTTGTTGTTTGTGCTCGACGCGGAACAGCATGCGATTTGGGTCACCGAGCAGCTTGCGAAATGGCATCGCCAATCGCTGCAGGTGCGCGATCGCGAGCTGCAGCTTTACGAGACAAACAAAAAGCTCCGCGACATGGCCGCCGCCGATCTCGACCAACCCGAAGCCCGTCGACAAATCGAGCGCCAAGCCGATGCGGAACGCGCGAACGGCCGACGGCTGGCCAATCTCACGGAAGCCGGCAAAGAACTTCTTCGGCAGGCGGCCCGCAACCCGGAGATTGGCGTGGGCCATCTCGACAAATGGGCCGAGATGCTGCAAATTCTGGCCGATATCTCGGCCAACCGCATGCCGTCGGTCGCCGATTTGCTCAAGGATGCGGCCGTCGCGCCGCAAGTCGCCGCTTCGGCAAGGCGCGCCAACAGCGGCCCTGCCGTTGGCCAGGTCCGCGCTTCCAATGCAGGAGGTGGAAGCGAAAATCAAGGACCAAAGAAGCCCGCGGCAACCGCCGGCGTGCCGCAGGTTGTCGACGTCGAGTCCTCGCAAGAACCGCAGGAACCACTCGATAGCGCGACGCCCAAGGACAGCAAACCTTCCAATCCAACGTTGCGCTTACCGGTAACTACCCTGGTAGGCAGAGGCAAGCCACGCGCCAATGCGCCCGACCAAAACGCGCAGGAAACAGTCGAAGAAGCCGTTACGCAGCAACGCGATCTTCTGGCGGAATTTGAGAAGGTGGCGAACGAGCTCAATGCAGTCCTCGCAAACCTCGAAGGCAGCACGCTGGTCAAGCGTCTCAAAGCGGCCGCTCGACAACACTATGCGATTGCCGGCCGCCTCAACGACCACATCGAAGAGGCATTTGGCACGACGGTGGTAGCGCCGCCGCTGCCCCGCCCATCAGACATTGAGAGGCTTGGCTGGCACGGCGCGTACCGTCCGCCTGTACGAAGCGTCGAAAACCCCAACGTGCCGGAGTCCTTTAAAAAGCTGTCTTCGCAAGTTGATGAGGGCATCGAAAAGATCTCCTACATCATGGACGACATGGCGGCGTACTTCGAGCGCCGACGAATGGTGCAGTTCAAACTCGTGCTCGACGATATGCGGCAGCAGGACGTACTCGGCGGGCTGCGGCAACTCTCCGACGATCTGCCGATCGAACAGGGACTGTCGATTTCGCAGTGCGAGTACTGGTCGGATACGCTCGATCGTTGGGCTGAAGACCTCGTCGACCCTGCCTGCAGTGGCGCGTGTCCCGGTTGCCGTGCAAAGGGTTGCTTGCCGCCGTCGATCGTGCTCGAAGTCCTGCAAATTCTAGAGGGCGAAATCAACCTCCGCGAGGAAACTCGCGTCGCCGAGCAAGCCAAGTCCGCTGTGGACACAGAGAAACACACCGTCGAGGCCAAGCGCCTTGGCAACACGCAAAAAACTCTTGATGGCCGTGTCGTCAAGGTGGTTGAACGGATTCGCCAGTTGCCGGACGCGGAAGCCGATTTCGCGAAAGAAATCGCGCTGTTGGGGCAAGTATCGGCGGTGATGAAAGACGCGGCCCAAATCCTCGCCAAGCCGGAAACTGGCCCGCCCGCGATCGCGGCGGAAACCGAAGCGATCGAGTTGCTCTTGCAATCGAAGCGGGTCAATCCCAACGGCGGCGGAGGTGGCGGGTCTTCACCCGGCGGGGGCGGTGGTGGAAACACTCAGGATTCAGCCCTCGCGCTCTTGGGCGCCGGCTTGAATCCGAAAGAGGTCCGAGAAGACCGTGGCACGGTGCACGCGGTCGGTGATACCGGCCCGGTGTGGCCGGAGGAATTCCGCGCCGGCTTGGACCAATACTTTAGCCGCCTCGAAAGCGACGCGGACTAATTCGGCGAAAACTTGCAGATCTCGAGCTTCACGACGTGACTAGAAACTTATGGCCCGTCTATCTCTGATTTCGAACCGCGGATTTAATATCGGCGTGGTTGCCTTTTGGCTGCT
>DASXWB010000278.1:0-2754 GCA_036503915.1 Lacipirellulaceae bacterium
AAGTTATCGAGATCGCTTTGACCGATTGTCATCTGATTTACCATGCCGTAGAAGTTTCATTCCTTGTCAGTCGCCTGATCTAGCTCAATCGTAGAGACATCCACGGAGGGTTCCTTGATACGACGAATCTTCCTTTCGCCACGTCGATCTACGACTACGCTCCCTGGCTCAGCCGACACCGCGAATTCTGCGTCAGTGACCCCTCCCAAATCAATCTCATCCAGAACACGCAGTGTGAAACTATGCAGGCGCTTCCTCACATACTCCCCGTCAAACCGCCAAGCAGGCGCGGCCACAGGGCCATACGTCGTTATACCAAACTGCAAAACCTCCCAGTATTTTTTTCCTGTCTCATAGTCGCCTAGCCGATACTCTCGAACGAATCCCGTGTCGCTGTCCACGTCTATCATCCTGTTGCCGATTGAAAGGATCAATCGACCCCCATCCTTAGCTTCAACTGTCAAGCGCTTGGTAGCGCCTTGCGGCGGCATGTATACGAAGTCCTCGATTTCGGGGATTTCGATAGAGCTATTTGCACGTAACGTCATCTTGACCTGCTTATTTCGAGGTTCCTTGATTAACTGTAAATCACGATGCCAAACGTGGGATCGCGTGATGCCCTCAAATGTTATATCCTTCCGAACGCTGTCCACGTCGAATATGATTTCACCATCCGTCCACGCTCGCTCGACTCCTGATAGGGTTGGATCAAGCCGATGCGCCACGTCTTTCAATGCGCCCTCATCGACCGACAAATCTTTCGCTTCGAGCAATTTGCGAACTTCGTCTCGTCCTAGATTCGTGGTTTCAGGGGTTTGGCGACGTACCGTTCTGCAACGAATGACGACGCTCTGTAGGGCCGTACGCTGCGCGTCCCACATAGACTCAAGTTCGTCCTTTGTTGCTCCAGTGCAATAGACCGGTGCGAACATCGCCAAGATCAGAAATACGGCGAAATTAGCTTTCATCACTTCACAAACCGATACTCGCCACCCGAGTTCCGGGCAATCGTCCGCATGAGCCCTTCGGTGGCGCGCTCCATGAACGCGATCGTGTGAATCGGTATCCGCTGCGAGCGCGGGCGATTCTTCATGCGCACTTCTTGCGTTGTCACCGGGTCGAACTTGCCGTCGGAGAGGAAATAAATCGCATCCGGCTCGAGCGACAATGCGAAGAGAAGTGCCGGCAGCGGATTCGTGCCGCCATTGGGTTCAGCATGACTGACCCAGCGCCGCGTCCGTGCGAATTCATCCTCGTTTGCCGGCACCGGCTCGTCGGCATCCATCGGATAGGCCGCGTCGTTGTAAAAAATCACAAAATAGCGCTGATCGCCAGCCAATTGCTCGATGGAGTGCAACAGCTCGTAGATCGCCCGCTCGAATTTGCCGCGCTCGCTCATGCTGCCCGAGCAATCGACGACATAGACAAATGTCTGACCATAGCCGCCGATGCCGAAAAACTCCGCCGAAGCGCCCGACAAACTTCCGTCCGCTTCGCCGGTGCCGCCGAGCGCCAAGCCGTCCATGCCACTGGCCACGTCCGCGTTCTCAGAAAGCGCCTCCAGCGCGGCCACGTCGCTGGCAGCCATCGTGGATACGTCGAACAAGCGCACCGGGTCAACTGCTGCAGCCGCATCCTCGGCCGCGACTTCCAGCTTCACCGCATCGTCGAGCGACGAGTCATCGAGGACGGGCGAATCGAAGCCGTCGCCGACATTCACGAGCAGCTTGACGCCGCGCCAGCCGTCGTGGCTGACGACGCTCATGAGGCCAAGAGCGATGAATGCCGCCAGGTGGCAAAATGCGGACAGCAACATCGCGTTGGCGTCCCGCAGCCATCCCGGCCGTCCGCTAATTGGCGATATTTCCTTCATCCGGCAATTCCATGAACGCTCAGCAGGTTCCTAAGCGATTACATAATATCATCTTATGGCAGCCGCTTGAAAGTATTTCGCCGGCACCGTCCGCGGTACAATGCATAATTAATTGAATATACGGATGCGGCGATTGACGGCCGATAGCCCCCGGCTCCGCCGGGGTTCTCCACACAATGAACGATAGCAAAACCATCAGTCGGGAAACCGCGACGCCCGCTTTGTCGGCCGACATCCGCGACCAGCTTGCCGCCGATGCGCGCACCGTCGCGCATGCCGACGAGTATCTGCAAGAGTTGAAATCGCAGGCCGACTCGATTTTCGACCCGGCTGCAGTTGCATCGCGCGGCTACATCACGCCGACCGCGGAGATTCAAATCCGCCAGCTGCAATTCTCCTACTGGAAGACTCGCAACGCGCTGTACGAGCTGGTGTACGACATTTGGCGTGACATCGAGCGGCTCGATCGGGCCACGCCGCAACAATTTCTGGTGGCCTTGTCTGCCGCCTCGCTGCTGGTAGATGCGGCACGCTTTTTGCGCGAAAAGTTTCATCGCACGAGCGTCGTGCGCCGCAAGCTGGACGAGCCGGATATTGTCCACGGCATCCCGCCACGAATGTATGACGAGGTGCAAAAGTCGCTCACCAGCCCGTATCACGCCTGGTACCTGTGGCAGGCCACGCGCTATTACGACCGTCATCATAAGAAGTTCCTTGATGCGGCCAGAGCCGACGGCCTCGAGCCTATGGTAGCGATCATCGACCGGCTTCGCCACCGGCTGCGGCCGTCGCTCCCCGTGTATCTGCGCACGCGCATACGAGTGCGCGGCCGGCGAGCAGCGAGGCGAGTCGGGCGCGACGTGCTTGGCCGCGGCGTGTAC
>DASXWB010000279.1:0-6408 GCA_036503915.1 Lacipirellulaceae bacterium
TCCGAAGCAGGAAAAATTTGTCGGCAGCCGCAGCGACGAAGCGAATGCCCTCATGGACCGGCCGGCGCGCGACGCCTGGATAACGTAGCTGTTTGGGAGCGGAGAGTATATGTTGCGCGACCTGTCGGAGCGTTTCT
Organism: Lacipirellulaceae bacterium; assembly: GCA_036503915.1. GTDB lineage: Bacteria > Planctomycetota > Planctomycetia > Pirellulales > Lacipirellulaceae > JABDGM01. Next base: position 138 of record DASXWB010000279.1, read on the forward strand.
CGCCGATTGTTTTCATTCTCGTCGGCCTTGGCGCAGGAGCGTTGCCGTGGGCCGCGAGCCTGTCGGCCGAACCGGCTGCAATGGCGCCAAACACGGTTTACTGGGATGGCGTGCACCTGGCGTCGATTCGCGCGGCGATCGCCCAAGATGATCCGCGTTATCGCGAGGTGCTCAAGCGCCTGCGCAAGAACGCGGAGATCTCGGCGAAGCGCGGGCCGTACTCGGTGATGGACAAGGAGGATGTCGCGCCCAGCGGCGACAAGCACGACTATTTGAGCTACGCCCGCTACTGGTGGCCGAACCCGGATACGAAAGACGGGCTGCCGTATGTACGCCGCGACGGCCGCACGAATGAAGACTTGCTGGCGCGCGGCGATCGGGTGCCGATCGGCAAGCTGTATGACGATGTCGAAACGCTCGCGCTGGCCGGCTACCTGTTCAGCGAGGATCGCTATGCGGCGCACGCTGCCAAGCTCGTGCGAAACTGGTTTCTCGATCCGGCAACCAAGATGAATCCGCACCTGCGCTTCGGCCAGGCCGTGCCCGGCAAGAACGAGGGTCGCGGAGCCGGGATCATCGACACGCGGCATTTTATTCGCGTTCTCGATTCGGTCGCCTTACTGCAACAGACAGATGCGTGGTCGGAAGAGGATCACGCCGCGCTCGTTGCCTGGATGAAGGAGTACTTGAGTTGGTTGCAAAACGATCCGATGGGGAAGGATGAGGCGAGCGAGAAAAACAATCACGGAACCTGGTATGACGCTCAGGTCGCGGCAATTGCCATGTTTGTTGGCGAGCAGGCGCTTGCGCGGCAGATCGTGGAAAACGCCAAAAGCACGCGCATTGCGGCCTGCATCGAGCCTGACGGCCAGCAGCCCGCAGAGCTGGGCCGCAGCAAGGGCCTGCACTACAGCATCTTCAACATGTCGGCGATGGCCGTGCTGGCGCGCATCGGCGAGCAGCTCACGGTCGACTTGTGGAGCTACGAATCGGAGGACGGGCGCAGCCTGCGCCGCGGGCTCGACTTCGTGCTGCCGTACCTCTCAGGTGAGAAGGAGTGGCCGCACGAGCAGATCGACGAAGTCGACGTATCGCCCAGCGACATGGGGCTGTTCTACCTGGCCGCGGCGCGGTACGAAGAACCGAATTATTTGCGGGCGATTGATCCGTTCCGCGAACGTCCGAGAAAATTCGATTACTCGCGGCTGCAGTTTGCGGCGAAGTGATTCGCCGATGAAAATGGGGTGCCTGGGGCATCGCCCAAGCAATTCAAGGTCTGGGGCGGTTGCCCCAGCCACCCGTCCGCAGCGCATTGCAACTTGTGGTAGCCATGAAACTGGCGCTGAGTCTATTAGCGGCGGCGTCGACCGCGTGTGTTTTGTTTGCCGCCGCGCCGCATGATGACGTAATTCCTCACCGGCAGGACGTGCCGCCGAACGAGCCGTTTTCAGCGGAGGAAGCGCTCGAACGCATGACCGTGCCGGACGGATTCAACGTCGAGCTTGTCGCCCGCGAGCCGGACGTCGTCAATCCGGTCGCCATGACATTCGACGACCGCGGCCGCATTTGGATTACCGAGAGCGTCGAATATCCGCGCAAGCCGGCGGGGCGCGGGCGCGACCGAGTGAAAATTCTCGAAGACACCGACGGCGACAGGCGGGCGGACAAGATCCGCATTTTCGCCGACGGATTGAATATCCCCAGCGGCGTGGCGGTCGGCTACGGCGGCGTGTGGGTGCTTAACGCGCCCGATTTGCTGTTTCTGCGCGAGGAGAACGGCAAAGAAGCGAGCCGCGAGCTCGTGCTCACCGGCTTTGGCCGCACCGACACGCACGAGCTGCCCAATTCGCTGACGTGGGGTCCGGATGGCTGGCTGTACGGCCTCAACGGCGTGTTCAACCAGTGCAGCATCCTGTCGAACAACGGCAAGCGATATGACTTCAACTGCGCGCTGTGGCGCGTGCACCCGCGCACGCACGATTTTCAGATCGTTGCCGAGGGCACGAGCAATCCCTATGGTCTCGGCTGGGACAGCGAAGGCAGCGCGATCGTCGAGGCATGTCATTGGGCCAACGACCACCTGTTTCATTTTGTCGAGGGCGGGCACTACCAACGGCAGGCCGGCGCGTTTCCGGCGTTCGCTATGCCGCTCGGCTCAATCACCGATCACAGTCATCAGAAGACGGCGTACTGCGGGCTGGCGATTCTCGACACCGATGCGTTCCCCGAACGGTACCGCGAGCTGGTTTGCATCGGCAACATTCACGGCGGCTGCCTGAACGTCGACCGGCTTGAGCGCGACGGCGCAACCTACCTGGCGCATGCGGAGCCCGATTTGCTCACAGCCAACGACGCGTGGTTTATGCCGGTGTCGATGAAGATCGGGCCGGACGGCTGCCTCTATGTTCTCGATTGGTACGACCGTTACCATTGCTCGCAGGATGCGGCGCGCGATCCGGCAGGCGTCGACCGGCTCAAGGGTCGGCTGTATCGCCTGAGCTACGGCGAGGCGCCGCGCACTGTGAAGACCAACCTGGCCACGGAGAGCGACGATCAGTTGATCACGCGCCTGGCGAGCGGCAGCATCTTCTTTCGCGAGACCGCGCAGCGAATTCTCACCGAGCGTCTGTCCGGTGGCCTCGACGGTTCTTCGACGGACAACGACGCCGCGCGAAAACGCGAAGCGCTGCGCCGCAAGCTGGAAAACGTAGCTGCAGTCGATGCGGCAAACATCGTTCAAAACTCCGTGTCATCAAGTCTCGGCAGAAAAGCGCGCTTGCACGCACTGTGGGCTCTTATCGGCAGCGGTTCATTGGACCCCGGCTTTCATGAGGGGCTTTTTTCGCACGAGGATGCCGCATTCCGCGCGTGGGCCGTGCGCGCCGCGGGAAATTTTGGCAAAGTCACGAACACAATCCGCGAGTCGGTCGTCGCGCTGGCGCGCGATTCATCGCGGGACGTGCAGCTGCAGGTCGCTATCGCCTCGCGAAAAATCCAGGGCTGCGACGCACTGCCCGTGTTGGTCGACGTGCTGGCGCACTGCGGCAATGACAAGTTGATCCCGGCCATCGCCTGGCAGAACCTGCATCCGCTGCTGGAAACCGAAAGCGTCCGGTTTGTCGATTTGCTGCGCGCACAATCGGTTGACTCCGCGCCGCTTGCAGCGGCGGCGCTAACGCCGCGAGTCATCGAGCGGATGCTCGGCGCGCGTGAGCCCGACGCCGCTGCCGTCGCTGCCATGCTCGAGTACGCGGCGCAATATGCTTCCGAGCGTGCTCCCGAGTGCATCGCGACCATCTCGGCAACCCTGGGTGGCTTGACTGAATCGCAGCGCGGCGATTTGAAGCAGCAGCTTGACCCCGTGATCGAGAAGCTCCTCACGGACGCGGGGGCTCGGTCATACCGCATGAGCGTCGAGCTGCTTGCCAGTCGGCTCGGCCTGGCCTCAATCGACTTCGCCCAAGTCCGGCGAAAATTCGCCTCCAGAGACGAGCCGGAATCCGCGAGGCTCGAAGCGCTCGAAGCCCTGGTTGCGTTTCGTGACCGGCGACTGCTCGACCTGTTGCCGGGTGTGCTCGCGTCATCATCCGAGCGGCCTGAGTTCGTCGCGCGGGTCCTTGCTGTGCTGGGCCGCGTGGAGAATCCCAAGTTAGCCGACATCATCCTGGCCGAATACGCGACGCTTGCACCCGAAGTTCAGCCGCTGGCGATCGATCTGGTGATGCAGCGCGAGCCGTGGGCGCGGAAACTTCTCGACGCAGTGCTTGCGAACAAGCTTCCCAAGAGCGTGCTCGATGCGAATCACTTGCGAAAAATCGTCGAGAGCAACGATCGCGAAGCGCTGTGGGCCGTGGAAAAGGCGTTCGGGAAGATTCGCGGCGAGCGGAACCCGGTGCGGGAAAAAGTCGTGGCCGAAATGGGAGAATTCCTCCGCGCGAACATCGGCGATCCCGTCGCGGGCCGCGCAGTCTTTAAGAAGCTCTGCGCGCAATGCCACACGATTTACGGCGAAGGGGGAAAGGTAGGCCCGGACATCACCGCCAACGGCCGCGCCTCGTTCGATCAATTGCTCTCCAACGTGTTCGATCCGAGCCTGGTGATCGGAGCCGAGTATCAGGTCAGCACCGTGGTTACGAAGGATGGGCGCAATCTCACCGGACTCATCGTCGAAAACAACGATCGTCGCGTGGTGATCCGCATGGCCAGAGATAGCGAGGAAACGGTGCCGCGAAACAACGTCGAATACATGCGCCTAAGCAAGCTCTCGATGATGCCCGAGGGCGTCGAAAATGTGTTCAACAAGAAAGATCTTGCCGACCTGTTTGCGTTCCTATCTTTGGATAAGCCGGCGACCGACCCTGCGGCCAATCCGATTCCCGGCGCTCCGGCCGTGAAACTCAGGGCGCCGCCATTCCCCGGTGCGGCGGAGTCACCCCTGTCGCAGCCGAAGTAGGGAAACCAGCGAGATTTCGGAAATTAGGAGGACCTTCTGGAAGCGGCCATTTCCAGTGCTATCGCTCGGTACTTGCAGGCCTTTTTTCGCGATTTTTCGTGATCTTAACAATTGGGGCGGCAAACTGTTTGACCGACCCGCCGCTCGTGTGAGTATAATGGCTGGTTGAAGTGGGACAGTGGCGTTTGTCGGAGCCGGATCCTGGACCTGGCGGGGGTGTTTCGGCGGGCAAGCCTTCTTTGATTGACTCGAATAGGCCCGAAGCGAGAAGGTCCTTTGGCTGCTACGATGTTTTTGGGGGCCGCGGCCGCGCTGGCAATTGCGTGGCTGGCCGCATTTCTGTTGACGCCCAGCGTCGCCCGCCTGGCGACGCGTATGGGGGCGGTAGATTACCCGGACGGGCGGCGCAAGAGCCAGGCCCGGCCGGTGCCTCGCGCCGGCGGCATCGCGGTTGCGCTGGCGGCACTTGTGGCGATGGTCGTGACCATCGTATTGACGCCGGCGGACGAAGACACGTCCGCCTGGCTCGTTCGCGGCCTGGTTCCCGCGGTCGGCGTTTTGCTCGTCCTGGGAATCATCGACGACGTATTCTCTCTAACCGGCATCTACAAGCTTATCGGACAGGTGCTGGCGGTTTCTGTTTTGGTGGCGTCGGGCTCTCAGTTCGATCAGATTTCGCTGTTCGGCGTGTTGCTGCCGCTGGGCGATTTTCGGATTCCGTTCACCCTCTTCTTCTGTCTGGGCGCAATCAACGCGTTCAACCTGATCGACGGGGCCGACGGGCTGGCATCGTCGATCGGAGCGATCGTGTGCACGTGCTTGGGAGTGATTACGGCGTCCCAAGGCAACGTAACGGCGGCGCTGGCCTGTTTTGCGATGGCCGGCGGGCTGGTTGGCTTCCTGCGGTATAACGCGCCGCCGGCGAAGGTGTATTTAGGCGACACCGGCAGCATGCTGATCGGGCTGGTGGTGGCGGCGGTGGCGATTGACTGCTCGATCAAGCGGCAGGCTGCGTTTGTGTTGTCGGTGCCGATCGCGATTTGCGCGATTCCCATCCTGGATGCAGCGGCGGCCCTCGTGCGCCGCGTGACGACCGGCCAGAGCGTGTTTACACCCGACCGCGGCCACTTGCACCATGCGCTGCTATTGCGCGGGTGGAGCGTGGGGATGACGGTGGCATTTATCGCCGGCCTGTCCGCCATCACTTGCAGCGCGGCGCTGGTGAGTTACTTTACGAACAACGACGTTTACGCTTTGGCGGTGACGGGCGGCGTGTTTGTCACGCTGGCCGCCGCCCGGATTTTTGGACACACCGAGGCAGCCCTCATCGCGTCGCATTCGCGATCCTTCGTGCGCGGACTTGTCCTGCGAGGCGCGAGCGCCGAGGACACGGAGCGCAGCGTCCAGCTGCAGGGCAAGCTGAAATGGCAGAAAATCTGGACGGCCCTGCGCGAAGCGGCGCCGCTGTACAACGTGGCCGGCCTGACGCTTCAGTTAAGCATTCCCCAGCTTGGAGAATCGTTTTACGCCACATGGAAACGAAGCGACTCCGCGGCCGCGGGCGACGACGTGTGGCGAATTACTCTGCCGCTGGCGCTCGATGGCAAGCCGATTGGAAAATTGGCGCTCGCCGGCGCGGCCGCAGGCCGGCACGCTCTCGTCGACATGCAGCATGTGCTCGACTATCTCGATTCTCTCGATGCAGAGATTGCCGACGTCGTCGCTAACGAAGAACCCTTCGATCATCCATGGGCGGTTGCAGAGGCTACACCTGCAGTTAGCTAGCCGAACGGGTGCCGCTGCGGCGCGACCCGCCGT
>DASXWB010000280.1:0-1712 GCA_036503915.1 Lacipirellulaceae bacterium
CCCATGAATGCCATCGCGACCGGTGCGCCCGCCGATTGCCACGATCAAGTCGCCCGGTTCGGGGCGCTTGTGCGATTTGTCAACCGGTAGGAGGCCCACGTTGCCGCAAAACACTAGCGGGTTGCCCAGGTAGCGCTCGTCGAAGTAAACCGCGCCGTTGACAGTTGGAATCCCCATGCGGTTGCCGTAATCGCGCACACCTTCGACAACGCCGCGCATGACGCGCTTCGGATGCAACACGCCGGGGGGCAAAGTAGCAGGCACCGGGCACCCGGCAGCCGGTTTTGCCGGGTGCCGGGTCGGTGTGCCGTCCGCTGCGTCTGCTACGGCACGCGGAGCGTGCCTGCTACAATCGGGCGGCGCAAAGCAAAACACATCCGTGCTCGCAACCGGCTTCGCCCCCAAACCCGTGCCCATGATATCGCGGATCACGCCGCCGACGCCCGTGTTCGCCCCGCCGTATGGCTCGAGTGCGGACGGATGATTGTGCGTCTCGACCTTGAACGCCAGGTTGAAGCGATCATCAAACCGCACGACGCCGGCGTTGTCCTTGAACACGCTGACGCACCAGTCGTCGCTGCCGAGCTGCCGGCGAATTTGCTGCGTCGCGGCGAAGATCGTCTCCTTGAGCATGTTCTCGAAGTGCCGCTCGCCGCGCTCATCGCGGTAGGCAATCCGGCCGGCCAGCGTCTTGTGGCTGCAGTGCTCGCTCCAGGTTTGGGCAATTGTCTCCAGCTCGATATCCGTCGGATCGCGGCCAAGTTCGCGGAAATGCTGCTGGATGGTTTGCATCTCGGCCAGCTGCAGATAAAGCTGGCCTTCGCGGCTCAGCCGCGCGAGCGCATCATCATCCAGCTCGCGCAGCGAAACCGTCCGCAGCTCGAAGCGATACGGCTGGCCCACGCCAAGCTGATCCAACTGCAGCGGCCCGAACACAACGTGCTCGATCGCGTCATTCGCCAGCAGCCGGTTCGCGACCGCTTTCAGCTCCGCGTCGCTTGCGCCGGAAAGCCAGTACTTGCGAAACGAAGCAACTGCCTCGACCTCAACGCCTAAGTCGGCGGCCGCGGCCTGCGCGCTTTGGGCCACCGGGTCCATTACGCCCGGTTTGAGAAGCACTGTGACGCACTGATCATCCGATTTCGGATTGCAGATTTCGGATTGCGGATTTGTCTGATCCAATCCGAAATCCGAAATCCGAAATCCGCAATCGTTCAAGGCCGGGTCACCCGGCCGACCAATTACCGCGCGCTCAACCACGACATCAGCCAGCAGCTGATTAGCCAGCCGCTCGAGCCGCTCGCGGCTTAGCCAGGCGCCTTGCAACAGATACCCGCGCGCCGTGGCCACCCGAAGATTCGCGGCCAATCCTAATTCACGCGCCGCGGCCGCCACGCGCTCTCCGGCGCGATCGGGCTGGCGGACGCCGCCCGAAGGGTGTGCCGCCGGATGGATGTCAATCTCCCAGAGCATCACGATCCTGCCGGGTTTTCGCCGCCTGCTGGAGAACGAGCGCGAGACTCTCGTAATCGCCTTGTTCCAAATTCTCTCGAATACCCGCCATCACCTCACTCAGCCGGTCGAGCGCATCGAGCACATTCTGTCTGTTGGCGGCAAAGATCGGCTGCCACAACTGCGGGTCGCCGCCCGCCACCCGCGTTGTATCCCGCCAACCGCTCGCCGCCAAGGGGAGCAACTCGTGAGGCGTTGCG
>DASXWB010000281.1:0-3316 GCA_036503915.1 Lacipirellulaceae bacterium
CTTGATGGCGGGCTTCGTTGCGCTCGTCAACCCATTTCGGCCCTTTGACGAGCAGCAACTGATCAAAAGCGTCCCAATGGGGAGCCAGCCAGGTGAGCACTTTGGGCAGCGAAGCCAGGCCCCGCGCAATTAATGTATCGAACGTGTTAATCTCGAGAACCTCTTCGGCGCGTGTGGCGTAAACTGGCGCCTCGAGGCCCAGCTCGGCGACCATTGATTCCAGCGCGCGGGCTTTCTTCTGTGTCGATTCACTCAGCGACACGGACAAGTCCGGCCGCAAGATCGCCAGGATCACGCCCGGCACGCCGCCGCCGGAGCCGACATCCAGCACACGCTCGCCGCGCCGCAGGAGTTTGGAAAGCTCGTAGCTATCGACGATATCGCGGCTGACGAATTTCTCCAGGGTCGTATGGCGCGTAAGATTTATTCGCTGGTTCCACGACCACAGAAGCCGCCGGTATCGGTCGAGCGATTCCAGCTGATCGTCGGTGAATTCGAGGCCTTCGGCGACGAGCAGTTTCCGCAAGGCGTCTTGCTCAGGCTGAGGTATGCTTTCAGGTGTGTTCACGTTAAGTTGATCTCGACCAGATTAAACCGAAAATCCGATTGGAATTGTAGTCAGGTAGGGTGGGCATCGCCCACCGTGGCGAAGCAATACATGCCCCAATTTGGTGGGCGATGCCCACCCTACGGCATTGGCTACAATGAATTGATGGAGGACCAATGGCGACAGAAGCACCACAAAAAGAGCGGCCCAGCGCGGAGACATCCTTTGCCGAAACGGCCCTTGCGCTGGGCGGCAAGAGCGCGGACGAGGCCCGGCGCACGGGCGCCATCGACACGGCCGACGATCAGGTCGAGGCACTCTTTGCGCCTGAATACCAAACGGCCAACAGCCCGGCGCATCGGGCCATTTGGGATCGCGGCGTACCGGTGAGTCTGTTTCAGAGTAAGGCCACAAATACTCCGGCCGACGTGCAGCGGGTAATGGACGATTCCGTTGCTGTCGTCGAGCGGCACAAACAAGCCGGCACGTTGCTCAACGACGAGCGAAAGATTGCGGATTCGGTGCTCATGGACCTCGGCGCAGCCGGCTATTGGGGTCTGTTGGTTGGCAAAGAGTATGGCGGCTCAGGCGCGCCGTTCAGCTCTTTCGCTCCGTTCCTGACTCGGATGGCGCTCGTCGACCCCACGGTAGCCGGCCTGGCTTCGGTGCATGGTTGCATCGGCGCAGTCGACCCAGTGCGGACTTTCGGCAACGCGGAACAAAAACAGCGTTTCCTGCCGGGATTGGCCGATGGCTCGCGGCTCAGCGCGTTTGCGCTCACCGAGCCGAATGCGGGCAGCGATCTGACGGCGCTGCGCACCACCGCACGGCTTGAAGGCGACGACTACGTGGTCAACGGCGAGAAGCTGTTTATTACGAACGTCGTGCCGGGCCGCACGATTGGCCTGGTGTGCTTGATCGACGAGGAGCCGGCGGTGCTCATCGTCGAGCTGCCGCCGCGCGAGAACGAGCACTTTCAGCTGCGCAAATACGGCCTGTGGGCGCTCAAGCACACGTACAATCGCGGGATTATCTTTCGCGATTTCCGTGTGCCGGCAGCGAACCTGCTCGCTCCGCCTCGCGGCGACGGCCTGACGATTGCTTACCACGGATTGAATCTGGGCCGCATCGCGTTGTGCGCCAACGCGGCCGGCACGATGCGATTGATGCTTGCCAGCCTCATACCGTGGGCCAATTTCCGTCGCACCTATGGTGCACCCATTGCGACAAGAGAACTCGTGCGGCGGCGGATGGGTGAGCTTGCCGGATTAATCGTTGCTGGCGATGCGCTCGTGGCATGGTGTGCCGGCCTCATTGACCGCGGCTACCGCGGAGAGATGGAGTGCGTCGTCGCCAAGATCTTCGGCAGCGAATCGCAGAAGCATGCCGCCGTGGAATACTTCATGAAGACGCACGGCGGCCGGTCGTTTCTTGTGGGCCACAATTTCGGCGACAACATTCACGAATATCTCGCGCCGTGCATTTACGAAGGCGAGGGCGAGATGCTGGCCCTCGGCTTCTTCAAGTCGCTGGTCAAACATCATGGCAAGACGTATTTCGAGCCGATCGGCAAGGCGCTGGCGGCAGCCGGAATTCGCAAGCCCAATCCGCTCAATCCGGCTCACATGTGGGCGTTGAAAAACGTGGCGCTTCCGTACCTGCGCTGGAGCGTTGCGCGGCGGCTGATGCCCGTGGCGGCGGTCCAGTTGCCCGAGATGCCCAAGGCGCTGCGCGAGCATGCCGAGTTCGCCGGCGACCGGCTGCAGCGGATGGCGCTGGAGATTTCCGGCACGATGAGCCGCTTCCAGTTGAAGCTCGCCGATCGCCAGTGCCGCATGGCCGAGCTTTCGCAGCGCTGCCAGGATCTCATCACGATGCTCACCACAAGCTTGTACGGTGCGCGGCACGAGGATCCGCTCACGCGCGACGCGGCGGAGATGTTTTGCGAGAGTGTGCGTCAAAAGCTGCTGGGCCGCCGGCCGTCGAACCATTACTACCGCCGCACGACCGAGCTTGGCGCCGCGATCGCCGAAGGCAAGTTTCGCTCAATCGCGGGCATCGAGGCCGAAGAGATTTTAATGCCGTACGAGCAGTAAATCTTTCACTGCTACAGCTAGGCGTGGCGAGCGATTAGAATCAAATATAGGAGTCCTTGTTATGACCGATAAACTGTTAGTTACCGAGATCGAAGCAAGGTACCGGTCTGAATGGATACTTCTCGAGGATCCCGAAGCGGGCGAAGATCTGAAGGTGAAAAGCGGCAAGGTTCTCTGGCATAGTCCCGACCGCGATGAAGTCTACCAGAAGGCGGTTGAATTGCGCCCGACGCGCGTTGCATTTTCTATTTACCGGTAAGGTACCGCAAGAGGATATGGAATTCGTGTTATGAGCGTGTCCTTCGACCCGCAAGGCAACTTGATTGTTGTCGAGGCGACGTTGTGGGGACCGAACGGCACCGCGGTACTTAGGCTGGCACTAGACACTGGCTCAACGTCGACGTTGGTGAACGCCGGTCCGCTTGCGTTCCTCGGTTATGATCCTGCAAATGCCGCCGACCAAGCGCAACTGGCGACCGGGAGCCGTGTTGAATTGGCGCCTTTGATAGTGATTGACAGGATTGACGCTCTTGACTGCACTTTCTGAAAAGTCAGCGTTAACTGGTATGCACTAAAAAAGGCTCTTCCATCATGCTGCGGTTGCTAAACAAGCCGCACGATGGGAGAGCCAAGGATGGCGAAAACAAATTGGCGATGTCCGAACGAATGGTCC
>DASXWB010000282.1:0-4178 GCA_036503915.1 Lacipirellulaceae bacterium
CATCGTTCTGCCCCCTTTCACTCGTCCTGTCGTACCCGCAGCAAACGGTCTTGAATTTACCCAAGTCAATGCCCAGAATCGTTGTCATCGCCGTGTGCTCCTCTAACAAGGACAAGGATCGAACATTCCTAACCGATCGATCCGCCACTTGCGTGGCCGCCCGCCACGCAAGAGGCATACGGCTTACATAGATTCTTTAGGCTTTCTCCGCCCGCGCAGTCCGCGGCGCGGAGACGGTTGTTCAGCGGCCCACCGGGGCAACAGTGAAAGGAGGTGCGACGTGGACACTGCTACACCGGGGATCGAATCTCTCAAATCGCGCCTCAAGGACACGTGGATGGACGGGGATTATGGGCGGGTCGCCAAGAGCATCGAGTCGTGCGCGGACGAGTTCATCGCCCGCCTGGCACTTAAGACGGGGACGCGGCTGCTCGACGTCGCGTGCGGCAGCGGGAACATTGCCCTCGCGGCGGCGCGCGGTGGGGCGACAGTGACCGGCGTCGACATCGCTCCGAATCTGCTCGCGCAGGCGCGCGCGCGGGCGGCGGCCGAGGGGCTGACGGTTCAGTTTGACGAGGGCGACGCCGAGCAACTGCCGTACGCGGACGCGTCGTTCGACGTCGTCGTCAGCATGTTTGGCGCGATGTTCGCGCCGCGACCGGAATTGGTGGCGAAGGAACTAGTCCGCGTGTGCCGGCCGGGCGGGCGGATCGCAATGGCGAACTGGATGCCAGATGGCTTCGCGGGGCAGATGTTCAAGACAGTCAGCAAGCACGTCCCGCCCCCGCCCGGCGTGCCGCCGCCCGGGCAATGGGGCGACGCGGCGATCGTGCGCCAGCGGCTGCGCGGCGGAGTCGCGGATCTGCGGACGGCCGAACGAATCTGCGTGATCCGATATCCGTTCGGGCCCGGCGAGGTCGTGGAGTTCTTCCGGACGTATTTCGGGCCGGTGCGCAGCGCCTTCGGCGCGCTCGATGCCGAGGGCCAAGCCGCGTTGCGGCGCGACCTGGAGCAGGTCTGGTCGGCGCATAACCGCGCCGGCGGAGACGGGTTAACGGAGGTCCACGCGGCGTACCTCGAAGTCATCGCGACGAGGGGCACGTACCGTCTTTATCCTCTAGATGCGGTTTCTTCGGCTGCATGAAAGGAATCCGATTGCGCCAACCATCGCGAGTGCGAGCGCGGTCGGTTCAGGTATCAGCCGGCCCTGCACACGAAAAGCAAAGCGCTGATCCGCGGCGTGCGGCGACCAGGCGAAGCCTTCCGTCTGGCCGGCAGTCAGCCCGGTTTCGCCGATGCTGTTAAAGTTCCAACCGCCGTCGAACGTGCCTTCAGCGTCCGCGATGACCCAATACTGAGTGTTGGGGGCCAGGAATAATGTAGCGGGGAAGCCGGCGGAGATTACTTGATTGCCGTTCATCGTGACATTGACAATGGAATTCTGAAGTGCAGCGCCGGGCAAGTTTGCGGAGTCTGAGGCAACCACGACGTTGACTGGGCCAGTGGCAGGGCCAGGTCCGCCCGAAGTGATTCCCAGTTGGACGCTCGTCAACAGCGCGCCGGTTGGCCCAACCGTAAATGCAGCAGCCTGATTCACATCGCCAATCGTGTTGACATCAGGGCCCTGAAGTAAAAGCCCCGAGTTGCCGAACGCATCCGACGGCCCAAAGTTGTTAAAGACGATGTCCGCATGGGATACTGAGCATGCGGCGAGGACGAAACTTATAGCAGGCATCCAAGTCAAGCGTGAGAAGCTAATCATGAGCACTACGTCCTTTTCGTTGGAGCGATCAAAAAACCCCGGTAGCAACACAATGCTGCTTTAAAAAATCCGAATTACAACAAACTCTTCATCACCGTCACCATTGTCGTGGGCCGTTTTCCTCCATGGCGGTCCGGCTTTTCTGCAAATGGCGACGACAGGCTTCTTAAGTCTCAAGAAGCTAGCCGCCAAATCGCAAGACGGCAAGAGATTCGGCAGAGCTTAGGATGCAATGCCCCCCATTCGGGCAATAGCGATGTGCTAGTCCGCACAGTTGTGTGGCAAGCGGGCGCGCTCTCGATGGCTTGGCAATTTGTCTGGCCCTCATTCTTCAGCAACACGGGCAATGCATCCGTCGACAATTACAGGTTGATTTTGCCAGTCAGACGAAGGTCATGGCGCTCCGCAACGCTTTCGGTTGTCTAGCGGCGCATCGCTTGCATTAGCGCACGAGCAATTTTCCGATGCCATGCGCGCCGTGCACGTTGGCGGTTACGGTTTGCCAAGCGGTCTCATCCTAAAGGACTCTTGCCATGAACCATCACCATTCGGTCCGTGCTGCTTTTTTGCTGGTGCTTTTTGGTTCGACAAATCTTTGCTGGGCGAATTCGATCGCCTTGTTAAATCCATTGACGCAACCAAAGTTCGTCAACCCTCTGCCGAATCCGCTGGATCCCAGTTTTATCTTCCAGCCGACAGTACTGGGCGGCTCACATTATGAAATTGGCGCCTTTCAGACTTCCCAAAATCTGGGATTGGTTGACCTGGTCACGAAACAGCCGCTCTCAACGGCGGTATGGGGCTATGGAACGTCAGCGGACACGGCCACATACCCCGGTAAAACGATTCAGGCCCTCGTGAACGAACCCATAACCGTTCGTTGGACGAATAATCTGGTCAACGATTTTGGCCAGCCGCTTCCGCATCTACTGCCTGTGGACACATCCCTGCATTGGGCCCAACCGGACAATTATCCGGATAGTGGGGTACCCATCGTGACGCACCTTCACGGCGGCCACAGCGAATCGGCCAGCGACGGCTTGCCCGAATTCTGGTTCACGCCCGGATTTGCTCAAAAGGGACCGCAATGGGTCAAGGAGACCTATAGCTACGAAAACGATCAACGGGCCGCCACACTGTGGTATCACGATCATGCGTTGGGAATCACGCGCCTGAATGTCTACGCCGGGATGGCCGGCTTCTATATCCTGCGCGACGAACGCGACACAGGCCAAGCGAACAATCCACTCGGTTTGCCGGCAGGCAAATACGAGGTTCCGATTGTCATTCAAGATCGCATGTTCACCGAGGACGGTCAGCTTTATTACCCGTCGACGCCCGATGTCGCGGGAGCGCCGGAACCAAGCGTCCTCCCCGAATTCTTTGGCGACCACATTCTGGTAAATGGCGTAACGTGGCCCGTAATGGATGTTGAACCGACTGTGTACCGATTGCGAATGCTCAATGGTTCAGATTCCCGGTTCTACAATCTGCGAATCGGTTCCGGCCCGCAGTTCCAGCAGATTGGCACGGACAGCGGGCTGCTATATGCCCCCGTGCCGCGCAATCAACTCGTGATTGGGCCGGGCGAACGAGCTGACGTGGTCGTCGACTTCTCGCAGTTCGCCAACCAAACCCTGATTATGCGAAACAACGCGCGTTCTCCCTTTCCCAAGGGCGACGTGGTGGACCCACGGACCACTGGGAAAATCATGGCATTTCGCGTCGCCGGCACTACGGAATCTGAGCATCAAATACCCGATACGTTGCTTGATTCTGCAATTGATCCGTTGGTACGTAACGGCCCGAAGCGGAAATTGCTCCTTTTTGAAGGTGAGGACGAATACGGTCGCCTGCAGCCGATGCTCGGCACGACGGCCGAAGGGGGCATGATGTGGGATGAACCGACGACTGAAATGCCCCAGCTGAACTCCGTGGAGGTATGGGAGATCTTCAATTCCACCCCGGATGCCCATCCAATTCATTTGCACCTGGTTGCCTTTCAGTTGTTGAATCGGCAAAGGTTTAGGGCCGATCAGGATCTCGAAACCGGAGCACTCGATCGTATTCGGCTCCTCGGCAAACCCAAGTCTCCCGCTGAAAACGAGGCCGGCTGGAAGGACACGGTGCTGATGTTTCCTGGCCAGGTGACGCGGCTTATTGCCAAGTTTGACCGTCCCGGCGAATACGTATGGCACTGCCACATCCTGTCGCACGAGGATCACGAAATGATGCGGCGGTTCGTCGTTCAGGATACGACGGCCTTGGCAGCAGCAATACCCGAACCGTCGGCGCTGGCCATGTTAGCGCTTGGGTTGCCAATGGTTGCCGCTCGCGTGCGACGGCGCGGCCATTAGAGCATTTTTAGAATTGGCGTGCGGAGTATCCGCAGTGGGAAAAGTAGCGGCTACACTCA
>DASXWB010000283.1:0-3651 GCA_036503915.1 Lacipirellulaceae bacterium
CTGCTCCGGAGGCTTGGCTCACGGCGCGCACATTGTTCGGAGCGGTGGGGAGACTTACGGAGCTGCTTAAGCCGCCGAAATTGTCGAAATACTCCAGCGTCGCCTGGTACGTGGAGCGCGCAAGCTGATCCCGAACCTTCGGATCGCGCATGAGCTGTGCATCCTGCAGTTGGTCATGGAACGCCACCTCGATAATCGTGGCATCCATTTCCACGACATTGCTGCTGTTGGTCAGATTGTGTACGTCGAGCTCACCGAAGCTGGACGTGAACGTATGCGTGGTGCGCGTGCCCCAATTATGCTCGAACACGCCATTGAGGGCCTGCATGTCCTGGTTGATCTGGCGACCGGTGTAAGTTGCCAGTTGAGTCTGGTTCGGCGTGGGATGGTTCGGCGGGTCGGTGTTGTTTGGATTGTTAATCAGACCCACGGCCCCGCGCCCGCCAGCTGCATTGGAGTGAAAACTGATATAGACCGAGGTGCCAAACGGGTTGCTGTCGGCGTTCATGTGCTCGGCCATGAAGTTCGGAGCGCGGACGTTATTGTCCTGAAGCAGCGAAATGCTTTGGCCTTGTCCGAGTGAGCGGATGAGCCACATGAGTGAATTCTCGTCCTCGCGCGGATAGCCGGAGATGGTGCCGCTCGAATGCCCAGCGCCGTTGGGGCCGTCGGGCACATCGCCCATGCCGTTGCCGAAACGGATCGCGTCGGCGATCACCACGGAGCCACCGCCTGTGGAATGATTGCTGATCTGCACCGTTCCGGCGGTCGGCGAACTGCCGGCATCGAAATGGTATGTGCCCAGATACACCCAGCCGTTGCCGACCATGCGGTGATCGACATGGACATGCGTCTGGCCTCCGGTGTGGTTGATCTTGTAGAGTTGCGAGCTGCGATTGCCGCCGTGCGCGGCCCACGCGTAGACGGGATAAAGACCGGCTTGCGGAATGTTGGGCGTATAAGTCGCAACAGCGGTTTCACTGGCTGCGTTTACATTGGCGAAACGATACCGGGCCGCGTCGGCTCCGCCCGCGCCGTAGTCCTCGTCATACCAGCGCGGCCCGACTGTGTTTGTGCTCCATGAGCCGCTAAACGTCACACCCGGCGAATCGTTATCGAGCACGATTTCGTTGAGCTGACGGCCCACGGGCCGCATGGGGACGACCGTGGCGCCCGCTCGCCACAAATAGTCGACGTAAAACGTGAGCTGGTCCTGATTGCCGAAGTCTTCGACGATCTCGTTGTTATCGCCGCGATCGGTGGCCCAGCGGTTGAGCGTGGTGTTCCATTGCCAGCCGTGCCCGCCGGAAGTGTAAACAATCTTGCCGCTCAGCGGACCTTCGGGCTGCGAGCCGACGGGCACCAGGCCGGCAGCGGACATGGGCAGTCGCGGTTCGAGCGGCTCCAGTGCCAGAACACGCCGAGGCGCGGCCGGCCGCTCACCGCTGAATGCGCCAACGAAAACTGCCGAACCCGTCAATACGGCGCGCTTCAAGCGGCCAAGCCAATCAAGCACGACGCCTCTCCCGCTGCGATCTCAATGGTGCTACGAAATGAACAAAGAAAAAGATGCTCTAAGGTCTGCATTCCGCATGAATAATTCTGAACAGGAGGAAGCAAAGGAAGCAGAGATTCAAGCGCCAGGCGAACCCAAGTGCTCTGCTTCCTCTGCGACCTCCTGTTCAAAACATTTCCGGTTCAAAGTATCCAAGGCTCAGAAAGCTTTTAACTATGTCACGTCCGTACAAATGAGCTATCTAATGCTATGCAGTTAATTGTATTCACCTATTTCAAAATCAGGTGGTTCATTGCGCGCGTTTTCGCGTAATCGTTACTCGCCAGCGGCTTTTCCATACCCGCGCGGGTCACTCACGCCGATCAGCTTTCGCCCGCGCGTGCCGCTGGCGCCGGTTAGCCTATTCCAACCATCAATGGCAACCGCCTGGGTGATGCCGCCTGAGTCAATCTCTTGCAGCTCATGCCCTCGCTGCCGCACGCCGTCGATCAAGCCTTTTGCCAGGTCCTTTTCATAGGACACGACATCGGGACGCCACTGGTGATGAAACCGTGGCCCGGCGACGGCATCCGGCAGCGATTGCTCCAAATCCACTTGTCGCACGATCGCAAGCACGACCTGCGTGATGATCTTGGGGCCGCCCGCGGCGCCCACGGTCAGAATCGGCTCGCGTTTGAAGTTGAGCACGATCGTTGGACTCATGCTCGAAAGCGGCCGCTTTCCGGGCGCCACGCTGTTGTTCTCCGCGCCTACCAGGCCGAAAGCGTTCGGGACGCCGGGGTAAATCGAGAAGTCATCCATCTCGTTGTTCAGCACCACGCCGGTGCCCGTCACGATCACTTTCGACCCGAACGTTGTGTTCACCGTGGCCGTGATGGCGACCCAATTGCCGTCGGCGTCCGCCGCCGCGATGTGCGTGGTATGCCGGCCGAACACATCCTGCCGCCAGTTGGGGGGCGTGCCGTGCGAGGACACTTCGATTGCGGGCCCAGTGCCAATCTTCGCTGCCAATTGTTGAGCGTATTCTTTCGACACCAGGCCGCGAGGCACGTCCACGAAGTCGGCGTCGCCCAACCAGTGCGCTCGATCGGCGAACGCCAGCTTGAACGCCTCGATAACGACATGCGACGCGACGGCCGGATTGATGTTTTCGAATTTGTGCTTCAGCTCAAATTGTTCGAGGATATTGAGTATTTGCGCGACATGCACGCCGCCCGAGCTTGGCGGCGGGAAGCCGATAATCGTGTAATCGCGGTAAGTTGAGAGCAGCGGCGGGCGCAATTTGGCATCGTAGCCGGCAAAGTCATTGGCCGTGAGAATTCCGCCGTTGGCCGCCATCCACTCGCCGACCTGCTTCGCGAATGGCCCGCGGTAGAACCAATCGACGCCGTGCTCGGCAACCGCGCGATACGTGTTCGCCAGGTCGCGCTGCACGAGGCGCTCGCCCTCGACGATCGGCGTGCCGTCGTCGTGCAATAAACCTCCGCGCGCGCCGCCGTATTTATTGAGATGCTCCGCCTCGCCGCGCACCGCGCGAGCGAGCCGGCCACCGGCGATGAATCCCTCGTCGGCTGCCTTGATGCCCGGCGCGAGCAGCTGGGGCAACTCTTTCGTGCCGCAGCGCTCAAGCGCGATCTTGTATGCCGCCAGCGCGCCAGGCACGCCCACGGCTAGCGGCCCGGTTTGACTGGCGTCGGGCATCGGCTTGCCACCCGCGAGGAACATATCCTTATGCGCTGCGGCCGGCGCCATCTCGCGCCCGTCGATCGCGGTGAGCTTGCCGTCCGCGCTGCGGATGAGAATCAAGCAGCCGCCGCCGATGCCGGAATTATTTCCGTCCACGACGCCGAGCGTTAATGCCGCCGTCACCGCCGCATCCACGGCGTTGCCGCCGTCACGAAATACGGCGGCCGCCGCGTCCGTCGCAATCGGATGCCCCGTGGCCACCATCCACCGCTCGCCCGTGGCCGTATCAGCAATCGCAGCATTACAACAATATCCAAGAGCGCAAGCGACGACGAGAATTCTCAGCAATAAGCGCCGGATGTTTTTCGACATCATGGACATTGGATGACCTGATCAAAAGCTTTGGAAAATCTCTCGCAAAGTTACGAACCAGCGCTTTATCAAGCTTT
>DASXWB010000284.1:0-2932 GCA_036503915.1 Lacipirellulaceae bacterium
TGCAGCTCGTCGCTCGCCAAAACATTCGGTCGGACCGGCCGCAACCAGCCGCGGCTCGCGAGTTCACCAAGGTGCCGAGAAGGAAAGAGGATTACGTCGGCGTCGAGGTTTTTGGGAGCATCCATGTCCGTCCAAGAAAAACGACCATCCGAAACGGCTAGCTGCCCTCCGCTGCGCTCATTCCATTCGCCGCGCAGGCGGTCGATCGCCTCGGCCAGCTCCGGCTGATTCACGACCAGCACGCGCAATGCTACACTTGGCCGCGGCGTGGCGGGCGCCGTTGGTGCTGGGCTTTCTTCTGAGCAGCCCGTTGCCAGTGCATTTACACAAAGTAGCAAGCAACGAAGACAAGGAGACAGGGAGACAAGGAGACAAAGAGATAAACGAGGGGCCGTCTCGTCTCCTTGTCTCCCCCTCTCCTTGTCTCCTTGTCTTGTGCACCGATTCATCGAACGACACTCGAAAGCTTTACGTCGCGAAAGATAACAATGAGCATTTACCTGGGAATCGACGTCGGCACTTCGGGCACCAAGACACTCGCGATCAACGAGCGCGGCAAGATCCTCGGCCAGGCCATGGCCACGTACCCTTGCTACCATCCCAAACCCTTGTGGAGTGAGCAAGACCCGGAGGATTGGTGGAAGGCCACTGTGAAAACGGTGCGGGCAGTGGTGAAAAAAGCCAATCTAAAGGCGGCCGACGTCCGGGCCATCGGCCTGTCGGGCCAGATGCACGGCTCGGTTTTTCTCGACAAGGAAAACCGCGTCGTGCGAAGGGCACTCCTGTGGAACGATCAGCGAACGGCTGCCGAATGCGAAGAAATCGAATCGCGCGCCGGCGGCCGCGAGCGGCTGATCGAAATGGTGGCCAACCCGGCCCTCACCGGATTCACGGCTCCCAAAATCCTGTGGCTGCGAAACCGGGAGCCGAAGAACTTCGCGAAAACGGTGAAGGTGCTTCTGCCCAAAGACGATATCCGCCGCCGGCTGACCGGAGAATTCGCCACAGAAGTCAGCGACGCCAGCGGGATGCTGCTGTTGGACGTGGTGAATCGCCGCTGGTCGACTGAGCTGCTGGGGAAACTGAATCTCGACATCAGCCTGCTGGCGAATTGTTACGAGTCAGAGGAAGTTACTGGACGGCTTACGGCGACCGCGGCCAAGACTCTTGGCCTCTCGACCGATTGCCAGGTTGTTGGCGGCGCTGGCGACTGCGCGGCCGGCGCGGTCGGCAACGGCATCGTGAGATCGGGGCTGCTATCTACGTCGATCGGCACGTCCGGAGTAGTGTTCGTGCATAGCGAGACGCCGCAGGTCGATCCGCAAGGAAGGCTGCACACATTTTGCCACGCGGTGCGCGGCAAATGGCACATGATGGGCGTTACGCTGGCTGCCGGTGGCTCGCTGCAATGGTTTCGCAACGCGCTGTGCGAAACGGTCGCTGCCCTGGCCAATCGCCGCAAGATTGACGTTTATGATGTGCTGACCGAGGAAGCCGCCGTTACGCCGCCCGGCGCCGAAGGGCTGTTTTTCTTGCCATACCTTGCGGGCGAGCGCACGCCGCATGCCGACCCGCTCGCGCGCGGCGCGTTCATCGGGCTTACGCTCCGGCACTCGCGCGGGCATGTGGTGCGGGCGATTTTGGAAGGCGTCACCTACTCGCTGCGCGATTGCCTGGCGATTATGGAAGAGCAGCGCGTCGCTGTGAAACAGATTCGCGCCACCGGTGGGGGCGCGAAGAGCGCATTCTGGCGACAGATGCAGGCCGACGTGCTTAAAAAAACCGTCGTGTCGATGGCGGCAGACGAGGGGCCCGCGTACGGTGTCGCACTTTTGGCCGCCGTCGGCACCGGCGAGTTCAAGAATATCGCCGAAGCGTGCGACGCCACGGTGAAGACAACCGGTCAGGTCAAACCGCGCGCAGCGCCGCGACGGCATTACGATCGTGCCTTTCCCGTGTATCAGCAGCTCTATCGCTCGCTGCGTGATGACTTCCGGGCACTAGCCCAACTGGAATAAAGGTAAGCCGTTTTGCGGCTTAGCGCTCGGCCAGTGGCAACCACGCTCGCCGTTCCGGGCCGATGTAGCGTGCCCGCGGGCGAATCAGCCGATTATTATCGAGTTGCTCGATCACATGGGCGCTCCAGCCGGCAACACGGCTGAGCACAAACAGCGGCGTATAGAGCTCGACCGGCAGGCCCATGTAGTGATAAAGCCGAGCCGACGGCCAATCGAGATTGGGCGGCAACTTTTTCTCTTCCCAGATCACGCGCTCCATCACGTCTGCCATCGCTTCGAACTCTTCATTGCCCGTTTCTTTGGCAAGCTGGTTGCAGAGCTCCTTGAGGTACACGGCCCGCGGGTCGCCGTGTTTGTAGACGCGGTGGCCGAAGCCCATGATTTTTTCCTTGCGCTCGAGGGCCGCCCGGACCCACGGCTCCGCGTTGTCCTTCTTGCCGACTTGGCGCAGCACATCGATGACTTTCTCGTTGGCGCCGCCGTGGAGCGGCCCTTTCAGCGCGCCGATGGCACCGGCAATCGCCGAATGCAAGTCGGAAAGTGTCGACACGATCACACGCGCGGTAAAGGTCGACGCGTTGTACTCATGCTCGGCGTAAAGAATCAGCGACACGTCCATCGCCTTGACGTGCGCCTTGGGCGGATCGGCGCGGAACAGCATATGCAGGCAATTGGAGGCCAGCGACCGGCCGCTTTCGGGCGGCACCGGCTCCTTGCCCTGTTTCAAGCGATGCCGCGCCGCCATGACGACGGGCAATTGCGCTAAAAGCCGCTCCGCCTTGCGAACGTTAGCGGCGTGACTGTTGTCGGTTGCGTCTGGGTCCCAGTGTGCGAGCAAGCTCGCGGCCGAGCGCAACACGTCCATCGAGGACACCGAAGCGGGCGTTTGACGCAGGGTTTCGATCACCGGCCGC
>DASXWB010000285.1:0-8805 GCA_036503915.1 Lacipirellulaceae bacterium
GGCGCATCAAGGCCTTTCAAGAGCAGAACGATCCGCAGCTCGCCGAACTGTACTTTCAATTCGGCCGTTACCTGCTCGTCGCCTGCTCGCGACCCGGCGGTCAGCCGGCCAACTTGCAGGGGTTGTGGAATGAGTCGATGAATCCGCCCTGGGACAGTAAGTACACGATCAATATCAACACGGAGATGAACTATTGGCCGGCCGAGCTCACGGGTCTTTCGGAATGCCACGAGCCGCTATTCGCGGCGTTGAAGGATTTGCGGGAAACGGGTGCGCGCGTCGCGCAGGCGCATTACGATGCGCGCGGCTGGGTCGTGCATCATAACTTTGACCTGTGGCGCGGGGCGGCGCCGATCAACAATTCGAACCACGGCATCTGGCCCACGGGCGGCGCGTGGCTCTGCGAACACCTGTGGTACCGCTACGCCTTCACCGGCGACGAGGAGTTCCTGCGCGAAACGGCGTATCCGCTGCTGAAGGAGGCGTCGCTGTTCTTCGTGGATTATTTGATTGAAGATCCACAAGTAGGTGCCGCGAGCCGAGCGGCGCCCGACGCCACATCGAGTCCGCCTCGGCTCGGCGGACCTACTCCGATGCTCATCAGCGGCCCCAGCAACAGCCCGGAGCAGGGCGGTCTCGTGATGGGGCCGACGATGGACCATCAAATCGTTCGCAGCCTGTTCGCGCACACGATCGAGGCCAGCGAGATCCTCGGGGTCGACGAGGATCTTCGCTCGGCGCTGCGCGATATGCGTGCCCGCATCGCACCGAACCAGATCGGCCGGCACGGGCAATTGCAGGAATGGCTCGAAGACGTCGACGACCCGAAGAACAAGCATCGGCATATTTCGCATCTGTGGGGACTGCATCCGGGCGACGAGATCACGCCGCGCACCACCCCCGAGCTGGCCGAAGCGTGCCGTGTGACGCTGCGGCACCGCGGCGACGGCGGCACCGGCTGGAGCAAGGCCTGGAAGTTCAACGTCTGGGCCCGGCTCCATGACGGCGATCATGCCTACAAAATGCTGGCCGAGGCGATTACCGGCAACACGTACCCGAACATGTTCGACGCGCACCCGCCGTTCCAGATCGACGGCAACTTCGGCGGCACCGCAGGAATCGTGGAAATGCTGCTCCAATCGCACGTTCGGCATGCAGCCGGCAACTATGAAATCGAGCTGTTGCCCGCGCTGCCGCGTGCCTGGCCTGCGGGCGCAGTAAAGGGCCTGTGCGCCCGGGGTGCCTTTGTCGTCGATATCACCTGGCAAAATGGCAAACTGGAAAGCGCCCGGATTCGCTCGCTGCAAGGGAATTCCGCCGTGCTACGGTACGGCGATTCGACCAAAAAAATCACCACGGTCAAGGACGCGACATATCGCATCGGGGAGAAGCTGCAAATCGAGCTGGTGCACACCGAGGCGGGCGACTTCGATACGCCGCAAGCGCGCCCTGTGGAGCGATAGCGCCGATGGGTGCCACTGCTGGCTTGTCCAGCAGTGCTCCGATGCGATAATCTTGCGGCATGACCCGTCGACGTATTCCACATCGCAAACGAGTCCGCCACTACGATGAGCCAGGCCATTGCCACGAGCTCGCCTTCTCATGCTATGCCCGGATGCCGCTGTTGTCGAACGATGTATGGCGAGGCCTGTTGAGCGAAGCAATCGACCGGGCACACGCACAGCATAATTACAGCCTGACGGCCTTCGTATACATGCCCGAGCATGTCCATCTACTTGCCTTTCCTGTCCCAGATGCCTCGTCGATTGATTCGCTCATTAGGGCGATCAAGCGGCCTTATTCGTTCCGAATCAAACGACTGCTGGAGGAGAGCCGGAGTTTATTGTTACGTCGGCTCACGATTCGTCAGCGACCTGGAGTTGAAACATTTCGCTTTTGGCAAGAGGGGCCGGGATATGACCGCAATCTAGAGCGACCGGAATCTGCTCTCGCCGCTATTCATTACATACAATTAAATCCGGTTCGACGCGGTCTTGTAAAACGGTTAATTGACTGGCAATGGTCGAGTGCCCGCTGGTACGAGCAGTTGGCTTACGACGCGAATATCCGGTTGCCGAAGCTGGACAAGTTGCCGGCTGAATTCTTGCTGCAGGCCGCAAGGTGACGGCGTCAAAGGGCACTGCTGGGCAAGCCAGCAGTGGCACCCATGCTAACAGGCCGCTGTCTATTCCTCTTGTTCTCTGACGACCGTGGCCAGCGTCACGACTTTTCCATCGCGGGCGACCTTGCGCACGCGAGGGATCCAGCCGCGGCGGTCCTCCGGATTCCAGCCAGGCGGAAAGTCCGTGTACTCGAGCACGTACACTTCATCGTTCAGAATCGCAACGCCGGTCGGCGACCAAGGCTTCTCCGCCTGCAACACATTCGCTGCGTTGCCGTGCGGCGTGACCTTCACGACGCGGCGGCCGCCATTCACCGCAACATACACATCGCCTTGCGACCCGACCGCAAGTCCGCGGCAATAGGTTTTTGAAATGCCGGGCTGCAATTCGATACCATCTTCTGGGTCCAAAAACCCGCTGACGAATTCCGTCAACTTCCCGTCCACCGTGAGCTTGACGATCGCATGCGCATCGCCATCCGGCGGGCTCTGCATGATATAAATCGAGCCGTCGCCGCCGGCGGCCAATGCCGTGACGTGGCCCAGCGACTGCTCGTTTCCATTGTTGGCGGTTTGTATCCGGGTGCCATCTGTCGCCATCGTTTGTTTGCCGGCCGGCGTGCGGCGAACAATGAAAGTTGGCCGAGGATTGTCGGAGAAGAAGGGCAGGGTATTGGCGAAATACAGATTGCCGTCCTTGCCGACCGCACAGGGAAAATCGGAGCAGAGCAAGATTGCAGGCACCGAACCGCGCGGCGATGCTCGCTCGAACCAGCGGCCGAACGCGTCCGACGCGTTGGCGAAACGGCCGTCCATGTCGCCTGCCATGAAATGCCAGGCCGAGCCCGCCATGCGCTCGAGCTTGCCTTTTGCATCAATCTTCCACACGCCCTTGCCGGTATCGGTGAAATACACTTGCCCCTCGGCATCGACAAAGATACCGGAACCTGGATGGGCAAGGGCGCGCCCGGCCGCGGCGGCAACAACGACGCATAGCACGGCCACAATGAGTTTGTGACGGGAATTCATGTGGCACGGGCACAGGCTATCGAAGCATCGCGCTAGCGTCTCGAATTTCGCTTCCTGACGTACCACAGACCCGGAACCAAGACGACGCCCAGCACGATGATCCAGGGAAACGCATACACGGCGGCCACGACTGCCTGCTGGCCGAAGTTCTGCAGCGACTGCAGCGAATTTGCCCAAGCCCGTTGGATCTGATTAGCAAACGACGGCGCTTGCGGCGGCACGTAGTCGTCGACTTCCCGCGCGAATATTGAAACGGTGGTCAGTTCTGTGCGGTTGGTGAGATAGCGCAGGCGGCCTTCCATCTGCTCGATCTCGCCGCGAACGCGGCCCAGCTCACGCTCGACCTCAATCACGTCCTTGATCTCGCCGCTTTGATTGTTCACCAGCTCGACGATTCTTTCCTCGAGCTTCTTCTTGTTGCTGATCTGCGCCTCGAGATCGACAAACTCCTCGGTCACGTCCTGAGCGGTTTGCTTGCGAGACTCGGCCACGCCGAGCTGGGCAACGCCATCCAGAAACGCGTCAAAACGCTCAACAGGAATTCGCACGCGCCAACGCCCCGATAATTCCTCGCCCTGCTTGCGATCGATCGACGACTCGGCCACGTATCCCTGGTGTTCTTTCAAAAGCGCCGCAATCTGGCTCTCGACCGCGGAAACGTCTTTTACTACGAGGCTGATCTCGGCCTCGTAGATAATTCGACGTGGCGTATCGACCGGCTCTTGAAGCTTGACAAACTGCGCCTTGAGTTTCGGCGTCGCGTCATCCGCTTTCGACGCGGCGGTCGACACATCATCCTGCTGATACATTCGCGCCAACCTGCGTGAGGACTCGCGAGCCGATTGCGTCGCCGGCAGCAAGAGGGCGATTAAGACGACAATAATCGCGACCATAACCAGACCCTCAACGAGAGTGATCCCCATGCGCCGGAATTTGGCAAGTTGACGCAACATGGTCGTAGCTGAGCGAGAAACTCGAAACAAGTACGGTTCAATCGGAGTATAGTCAGTTGGCGCAACGATTGCCACTGGAAGCCAACTGAAGCGTGTTCATTGTGGTGAACTTGCGGGGCGATGATCCGAGGATATAACCTAGCGCTTATCCGGAAGGTTGCCTACGGGCGACAAAATGGAAACGGGATTTTTATGAATCGATCCTCGGCAATGAGCGTAGTGCACGTCTTGAGCATGTCGCTGCTATTCGTTCAGGTGACGGTTGCCGACGAGTTACCACGGCAAACGGCCACAGCTGATGAGGCAAATGTCGTCAACCCGTTCGATCCGGAGGTGCCTCGGCAGCTCACGCGGATGAAGCGTAGCGTCTCTCTTGGCCGCATCCATCCGCCGACGCAGAAAGTGAAAGCGGCGCTTCGCGAGCGGCTGGGCGCGGAGCCGAATGCGGAGCTGGCCTGGGCCCTGGCAACGATTATTAGCAACGGATTGAGCGCCACCGACCTCTTGTTCGATGCGCCGTCCGACGGCGGCAGCACCAAACAAGACCGGGAAGACCCAGACGAAAGCTATGCCACGCTTGCCAAAGTGCTCGAGATAGGGCTTCAAACCGCACCGCCCAAATCGGATCTGTGGCGCCGCTTCGGATTATCGCTGGCGAAGGTGCGGTTGCTGCAGGGCGATTGGGCAGGCATGGACGCGGTCCTGGAACAGCTTGGCCAATCGCCGATCCCGGAATCGCAACGCGCGAATCTGCCCGCCCCGCCGCCTGATTGGAACAATCTCCTTGGAACCTGGCAGCCGGGCGATGAATCGATGCGGACCGGCATGTGCGCGATCGAGTTTCAATTCGAAAAAGACGGAAAAGGCCTGGCCGGTGCGCACGTGCTCGTCAAGCACCCGAGGGATCCCCAGTTGAGGGCGTACAGCGGTATCCGCGCCGATACGCTGTTGCTCGCGAGGCGCCCGCTGGTGGACGACCGATTCCACGGTACTTTCGGTTATCACGCGCGGGACCGGGCAATGACGCGCTACGCGGTGAGCGACGCCAGCGGCAAAATCCGCATCGAAGGCTTGCCAAAAATTCCGGTCGTGGTCGAAGTCCTCGTCCCCACAAGCAACTTTCCCGAGCGCGGCCACAGTTGGGACCTCCTCATGGAACTGGCGCCGGGCGACCTCCGACCGACCGAATGGGGCGAGCCGGACAGTATTCGCGGTAACAAAGAGGGACCCAGTATTGCCGTACTCAAGGAGAACGACACGGTTCATTACCCCAAGTTGATCGTTCGGCCTCAACTGGAGCCCAATCTGACCGATTGGACAGAGGTCGACGCCGACGATTTCGTGCTCGAATGGCAATCGCTCGCGCACCAGAGCGCGGCAATAGACCGGTACGAAGTCGAAATGATGCTTACTGCGCCAAGCCAAATTCCACACATGGTCACGCAACAGCGAGTAATTCAATCGAGTAAGGAAGCTGTGCGCGAGACGCGCTGGGAAATCGGCGCGAACGGCGTGGGAGGAAAGCGCCTGCGGCCCGGAAATATCTACATGTTGGAAGTGCGGGCGCTCGATCGGCAGAACAAAGTCGTGGCCCGGTTGCCGCGGACGCGGGTCTGGGTGCCGTGGACTCACCGCAATTCGTCACCGCCCGTCCATGATGTACGTGCGATCCGTGAAGTTCCCATATACGATCGCGTTTGGTGGCAAGGACGCACGATTCAGCGGGGTCAACGCCCGATAGAGCTCCGCGAGGCGGTGACCACCTATCTATCAGCTAACGCCGATGCGTTCGAATACGAGTACGTGCTCTTAGGGCAAGCCTGGCTGAATTGTCTCGACGGCTTCAGCGAAGCGGAGCGCGTCGTGCTCGAAGAATTGGCCGAAGACTTGCCGGAAGGCAATGTCGTCCGCGGCACGGCGCGATCGCTGCTCAATTTGCTGGACGACGGCAAACCGCTTCCGAAGCGGTTGGAATTCGTGGCCGACGAATGAAGCCATATCGCTTCGATGTCGCACTGTGGTGCAAAGCCCAGCAGCGACCCAAAGGCGGAGGGATTAATCTGCATCAATCTGACAATTGGGAAGTCGATTACGTAGCGCTTTAATTCCGTCACTCGAAACATTGCCCCTACGCAAACGCAATTTATTAAGATGGCCGAATCGAGAGAGGGTTTCCACGGAGGAGTCGTCAATGTGTATTCCCCATACGTCAAGTTCTTTAAGACTTTTTATGCGTTGAACGTGTTCTAAGCCGGCAGAATTTACATTCGGGCACGCTAGATAAAGCTCCCTGAGGTTTGTCAGCCCGGTCAAATGAATCAGTCCGTCATTGCCAATCGGCGTGCGATTGAGGTTGAGCGTCTGCAACTCGCGAAGCGAACCGACTTCCCGAAGGTCGTCGTCCTTTAAATCCATGCCAAATAAGTTGAGGTACTCAAGTCGTATCAGTCCCTGTAAGAAAGCGAGCCCGTCGTTTGGCCGCGGTGCGTGCACGAGCTGGAGGCGCAAAAGGGATCGCTTATTTCGCAGCCATGTCAGACCCGATCCGTCGCCGCCGATTGGTCGGGGATGCGAAACTAAATCAAAACTCTCCAAGCTATGAAGGGAGCGGAGAAACTTAAGACCCTTGTATCCCGGAGCGCGACTTTTTTGAGCCGCGGCAGATCACTGAGGACGGTCGCGTCGCGATCGGAGAAAGAAAAATCGCGTCCTCGGAAAAAATCACCGAATTTCACCTCTTCAACGGTGCGGAAATAGTCTTCGCCAATAGAATCTCGAAGCCATTTTGGCCACTGCGACTCTTTCGCACCCCGAGATTGGTAGTTGTACCTGACCTGCCCACCTTGTTGCGTTATCTGTTGGACGGCCTTCTTTTGTCGGCCCGCTCGATACGTCCAATTCCCGAGAAATATGGCTGTCAGCGTAATTACGATCAGCAACGCTTTCAGACTGAAGCGAAAACCGCGCTTCTTTGTTTTGTTGCGTTCCATGTTCGCGGCGCGTTACGCATTCTGAAATGTCACCCCGCGGCGGCGGTTTTGGGCGCCGATCCTTCGAGGTTTGGCACGGCATAGCCGTCGCGCTGGCGGCTACGGGAGCGGAGTTCGTTGGCGGCGTCGTTGTCGACGAACTTTTCGGTGGACGGATCGAGCTTGAGCCATGGGCCGAACGTGACCACACCGTCGGCGCTGTCGATGTCGACGCCGTTGGCGCGCAGGTGACCTGCCATGCGGTCGACCGCGTTGGATAAGAGGTCGTTCGCGGCGACGTGCCCCAGGATTTCGCTCATGCGCGCCGGTTTACCAAGCTGGTGTGAAATGCCGCCCATGTGGCAGAGCGAGCTGGAAAGGTGCGCCTCGTGGATTTCGGCGTTGAGCCGCGAGGGATCGCGGGAGGCAATCGCCGCGAGCCAATTGTCCTGGTGAGTTTTCATCGCATCATGGTCCGTCGTCCAGTGTTTCACGCGGCGGCTGCTGCGGTCGAAGGCTTCGACCGACGTGTAGTTGGGCACCAGCACGTGCCCCTTCTCGCACTGCAAAATGACGCCGACGCCCGAGCCGCGAAAACGATCCATTGCATCGCCCCAGTGCTCCTGGTCTCGCTTCGAGCGCGGCAACCCGCGGGTCTCGAAGATGAGCGGCGCCTTTTCGTAATCGAGATAGACGACCTGCGTGTTGGGCGTGTTGCCGGCATCGTCATAGCCGAGGCGGCCGCCGATGCTGATCACGCCGCGTGCCAGCGCCGGCTCGCCGAGGAACCAGCGGGCGATATCCATTTGATGGATGCCCTGGTTGCCCATGTCGCCGTTGCCGGTGTTCCAGTCCCAATGCCAATCGTAATGCAGCTTGGGCCGATAGAGGTCCCTCTTTTCGGCCGGGCCGCACCACAGGTCGTAGTGAATCTGCTTGGGGATTTCGAGCGGCCGCTCGACACGGCCGATGCTTTGTCGCGGCTTGTAACAAGTGCCGACCGCGTAGAGGATTTTGCCCAGTCCGCCGCCCTGAACCCACTCGACCGCTTCCTTGAGGCTCGGGCTGGAGCGCGATTGCGTGCCGCATTGGATCACGCGATTGTTCTGGCGGGCCGCCGCAACCATCTGCCGGCCTTCCCAGATGTTGTGCGACGCGGGCTTTTCGACGTACACGTCTTTGCCGGCCTGTGCGGCCAGCACCGTGACCCAGGCATGAATGTGGTTCGGTGTGGCTACCGACACGGCGTTGATGTCTTTGCGCTCCAGCAGGCGGCGGAAGTCGGTGAACTTTTCCACCTTGCGGCCGTACTTGTCGGCCATCTCCTTCGCCGTTCGATCGAGCACGCGCTCATCCACATCGCACAGCGCAACGATGTTTCGGTGCGACGCCTCGATGTGCCCGCGGCCCTGGCCATTGAAGCCGATCACGGCAATGCGGATGTCGGCCGTGTCCTGTGCAAAGAGAGTCTTGGACCATGAAGCGCTCCAAACGGCCGCGGTTGCAGCTGCGGAAGTGCCCAAAAAACGCCGCCGAGAAATCGTCATGACGCAGCCCCTATTTTAAATGAGGATTCGAGTGTCTCTCGCAAAGGCACGAAGCCGCTAGGATCTCTTCTAACCACGAAGACACCAAGGGCACGAAGGAATGCAGAAGGTCTAGCTTATGAATTGGACTTTGTGCCCTTGGTGTTCTTTGTGGTTTATTGCCTTACGGTAAACGTCTTTGCGCC
>DASXWB010000286.1:0-2264 GCA_036503915.1 Lacipirellulaceae bacterium
GGACTGGGCCTTTAACAGGCCGAGAATGTGTTTGATAAGCGTCGTTTTGCCGGCGCCGTTCTCGCCGACCAGGCCCACGACCGACCCGGTCGGCACGCGGAAGCTCACGTTATCGAGGGCAAGTTTATCGCCGAAGCGCCGCGTCAGATTGTGGACATCCACGACCGCGGCTGGCTCCGCTGCTCCGTTGTCCATGTGCGAATGATTGAGTGCGACCATAACTACACCTCTGAGGTATGAGATTGCATCTGCGCATCGCGCTGCTGAATCAGGTCGATTAACTCGTCAAGCGGTATTGCCATGTGGCGGGCCTCGGCCAGAAGAGCGTCGATGCGGCGCGTGATGATTTTTACGCGGTCGCGCCGGCCTAATCGCGGCCCTGCGCCCGACACGTACGTGCCCGTCGTGCTCCGTTTCAGAACGATACCGGCCTGCTCCAGCTCGCGGTATGCTCGGGCCACGGTGTTGGGGTTCACAAGCAGTTTCTCGGCAAGTGTGCGTATCGGCGGCAATTCCTCGCCCGCCGCCAATCCGCCGGATGAGACCAGATACTTGATCTGGTTGACGATCTGCAGGTAAATCGGGACGCCGTCGGTGGGAGAGATGTGAAACTGCATCGGCTTTACTCACTGTATTAACTCAGTGATACAATTATTTCTGGCGCAGGTCAATAGCTTGGCTATAAAAACTTGGATTGGTATCCTTGCACTCGGAATTGCTCACTTCGCCTCGTTTTTGAGTAACGCGACCATGCCTTGGATCACCGAACGCGCCACGGAGATTTCTTGGGATCGCCTGCACAGCTTGATGGAGCAAACCGTGGCCGAGGCACGGCGGCGGATTTGCGCTCGGCCAAAGCGGGTGCTCCTGCTGCCGCCGGATATCACGCGGATGCACTCGGGTGCCGGCCGCCTGACGGAGATTCTTTACAACTTGCTCGCCGGGGAAGCGGAAGTTCACATAATTCCGACCCTTGGCCAACACGTGCCGCATACGCCCGATGAGAATCGGCAGATGTTCGGCTCGATTCCCAACCAGCGAATTCATGCCCACGACTGGCGCGGCGGCAGCGTGCCGGTCGGCGAGATCCCGGCCCGCTTCGTCGATGAAGCCACGCAGGGGGCGGCCGACTGGCCGATTCCCATCGTGCTCAATCGAATGCTTATGGAAGAGCCATGGGATCTTATCATCAATATCGGCCATGTCGTGCCGCACGAGGTGCTTGGCTTCGCCAATCACAACAAGAACTATTTCATCGGTCTGGGCGGCAAGGATCTCATCTGCGCGGCGCACATGGCCGCGGCGTGCTGCGGCATTGAGAATAATCTGGGAAATCTCGTCACACCGGTGCGGGCATGCTTCAACCGGGCCGAGGACGAGTTCTTGGGGCACTTGCCCGACCTTTATGTGCAGGTCGTGCTCGCGCGCAACGATCGCGACCAACTCGTCCACACCGGGCTGTATGTTGGCGACGATTTGGAAACGTACCTGGCAGCCGCCCGGCATTCGCGCGAGGAGAACATCACACTTTTCAATGAACCGGTGCAGAAGATCGTGTGCGTGATGCAGGGCGACGAGTTTTTTAGCACTTGGGTCGCCAACAAGGCCGTCTATCGCACGCGGATGGCGCTGGCCGACGGCGGCGAGCTTGTCATTATCGCCCCGGGTCTGAAGCGCTTCGGCGAGCAGCCTGAGGTCGATGATTTTATTCGTAAATACGGTTACATCGGCACGCCGCGGGTAATGGATCTATATCACCGAAATGCGGACATGCAAGATCTGGCCCATGCAACGGCGCACTTGATGCACGGCTCGAGTGAGGGCCGGTTCACGATCACTTATGCCCCCGGCCGTCTGACGCGCGGTGAAATCGAAGGCGTTAATTTCGGTTATGCTGACATCGGCGAAGCCACCGCTCGCTACCGGCCGGAGCGCTGCAGACAAGGCTGGAACACGTCGGCCGCGGGCGAGCGCTTTTACTTCATTCCCACACCCTCCGCGGGCCTGTGGGCCACTCGCGAGAAGCTCTTTAACCGCGCGACTGGATTCGCTGACACCTAGTGAATTCCCGACGACCCATCGTGAGGGCGGGTCGTAACGATTGTGCGTCTTTTGCCTGGACTCCTCGCGCACTCACCCGGTTGGGTGGCGACGGCCGGTTATCTGCAACCTACGTTTCCATGCTGGGGCGTTGAATAGGGCACAAATTGCGGTTCGGCTGAGCAGGCCGGCCGCAGTTTGGCGCCTCGGCACGAAATCCGCAC
>DASXWB010000287.1:0-7826 GCA_036503915.1 Lacipirellulaceae bacterium
GCCGCTGGCCCACGATCGCGATCGTTTGGAATCTCGACGACGGGCAGATCGTAATAGAGGTCGTCGCGTGACGGATGCTGTACTTCTCCGGTGCCTGATCCAAACGCCGGTAAATTTCCTTTTAACCGCACGACGACCATATAGAGCGGGAGCGTTTTGATCCCGTCGTATACGAGCGTTGGTATCTTACCCATTGGGCAATCTCATATGCTCACACATCCAAATTCCGCACATCCAGTGCGTGCTTTTGGATGAATTCGCGGCGGGGTTCTAACTGGTCGACCATCCTGTTGTTACCTAAAACAACGTCTCAAAGCCGGCCGCTTCGAAGTGGATGTCGTTCGTGAATGCCAGGCGGATGCCTAGTCGGCGCACGACGAGGAACGATGACTGGTCGACTATGCCGGCACCTGCAGCTTCGTTGCGATCATACGCTGCCCAAGCTTCGCTCCACTCTTCGGGCGTAAGTTCCGTGACACCATTGATCGCAGCCAGTTGCTGACGGAGTTGGCTGACGTCGTGTCGATGCGGCCGACGTGCAGCGGCATTTCCGCATTCGAGCAATATTGCTTCCGTCGTGACTCCCTTGAATCCATCACTTCGAAGCTTCGCGTAGGCATGTTGAGCATCGCCATGCCATTGGTCTGAATCATCCCACAGCGCGATTAGACCGACAGTATCCAGAAAAACCGTGTTCACGGTTGATGCTCATTATGACGCGCGGCCGTATCTGTAAATCCGGAGCTATAGCGCCGGTCGAGAATTTCATAGATTGCCTGCATATCTTCGTCGTTGTTCGCTGAAGCAGGCGTCTGGTTAAGGATCTGAAGCTGCACACGCGCGTTGTCGGGCAACATCACCGGGACTATGGGTCGGAAGACGCCGCCTTCGTAGATGGCTTCAATTGTTCCCATTGCTGATCTCTCAAGATAACGAAGGGGTTTACCGTAGCCATTATAGCGAGCATCGGTTTACACATCCAAATTCCGCACGTCCAGGGCGTGCTTTTGGATGAATTCGCGGCGGGGTTCTACCTGGTCGCCCATGAGGACGCGGAAGAGATCGTCGGCGCCCGACGCATCATCCATGCGGATTTGGAGGAGGGTGCGGTTGGCCGGGTCGAGTGTGGTGTCGCGCAGCTCTTCGGCGTTCATTTCGCCGAGGCCTTTGAAGCGGGTGACGTGCAGCACGCGCTCGGCAGCGGATCGGATGGCGGCTGGCAGGCCGCGGAGGTCTTCCAGACCGGTTTCGGCTTCGCCGCGGCGGAGCTTATAGCGGGCCTCTTCCAGGCCCGTGCGCTCTTGCGGGATGAGCGATTGAATGTCGAAGCCGAGCTTCTGCAAATCATTCAGCGTCGTATTGATGGTACGCACCTCGTGCAGCTCGACGATGCGGAGTTTTTCACGGCGCTCGTCGCCGTTGGTGCTAGGCGTGGCGGCGGTGGATGGCAAACCGACGTCGACGTTGAGTTTGCCGTCCGTTTCTTTCTCCTGGGCGGCGACGAAATTGTCGAGGTCCTCGCGGGTGGTGAACCATTCGTCACGGCCGTCGAGGTATACGTGGTAGATGGGCAGCCGGCCGGCGGAGTCCTGGCGCGTGGCGTGCATTTTGAGGCTAATGCCGCGGCGCTCCAGGGCGATGATCGCCTCCTCCAGCGTCGCCAACGTGCGCACCAGCCGGGCCATCGGTTCGCCCTCGACGAACCGGCCGTCGCCCGCGTCGAACACTGCATCGGCCAGGCCCACGTCCAGGAGTTGGTTGCGCATCTCCACTTCGGTTTGCACGTAGTAGGTGGTCGACTTCGTCTTCACGCGGAACAGCGGCGGCTGTGCGACGTAGACGTGGCCCGCGGCGACCAGCTCGTACATCTGGCGGTAGAAGAACGTGAGCAAGAGCGTGCGGATGTGCGAGCCGTCGACGTCGGCATCGGTCATGATGATGACGCGGCCGTAGCGGCGCTTGCTGAGATCCTGATCCTCGCCAATGCCGGTGCCCACGGCGGAGATCATACTGCGGATTTCGGCGTTCTCTAAAACCTTGTCTTCGCGCGATTTGTAGGCGTTGATGATCTTGCCGCGCAACGGGAGAATGGCCTGGTACTCGCGCATGCGGCCACCCTCCGCGCTGCCGCCGGCCGAGTCGCCCTCCACGAGGTACAGCTCGCACTTGTCGACGTCGCGGCTGGAGCAGTCGCGCAGCTTGCCGGGCAGGCCGCCGCCGGCCAACGCCCCTTTGCGTTCGCGGATCAGCTCTTTCTGTTTCCGGGCGGCGACGCGGGCTTCGGCCGCCAAGAGGCCCTTGTTGCAGATGGCTTTGGCCGCCTTGGGATTTTCCTCCAGATACTTGCCTAGAAACTCGCCGAAGAGCGAATTGACGATGCCTTCCACCTCGCCGTTGCCGAGCTTCGTTTTCGTCTGGCCTTCGAACTGCGGATGGGGCACGCGGCAGCTGATCACGGCGGTGAGACCTTCGCGAAAGTCCTCGCCGCTGGGCACGAGGTCTTTGAACACGCCGGCATTCTTGCCGTAGTTGTTGATCGAGCGCGTGAGGGCCGTGCGAAAGCCGGTGAGGTGTGTGCCGCCTTCGGTCGTGTTGATGTTGTTGACGTACGAGTGGACGTTTTCGGTGTACTCGGCCGAGTACTGCAGTGCGACCTCGACAGTCACTCCGTCGGCGTCGCCTTTGACGTGCAGCACCTCGGGGTGGACCGGCTCGCTGGCGCGGTTGAGGTGCTGGATGTATTGCCGCAGGCCGTCGTCATACTGGTACGACTCATGGTCGCCCGTGCGATCGTCTCGAATCGAGATCTTGACGCCCTGGTTGAGGAACGCCAGCTCCTGCATGCGCTTCTGCAGCGTGGAGTAGACGAACTTCGTGGTCGGGAAGATTTGCGGGTCGGGCTTGAAGGTCGTCTTCGTGCCGCGCTTGGTGGTGTGTCCGACGCGCCGGACGTCGGTCTTGGGCACGCCGCGCTCGTATTCCTGGTGGTAGACGTAGCCGTCGCGACAGACTTCAACCTCGCACCACTCGGAGAGGAAGTTCACGACGGTGACGCCGACGCCGTGCAGGCCGCCGGAGGTTTGATAGGCGCCCTTCTGGAACTTGCCGCCGAACTTCAGCACCGTCATCACGCCTTCGAGCGTGGAGACATCGCGGCCGATTTCATCGGAGAGCTGCGCATGCCGCTCGACGGGGATGCCGCGGCCGTCGTCCTCGACCGTGACCGAGCCGTCGACGTTGATCGAGACGCTGACGACCGTGGCGTGGCCGGCCATGGCCTCGTCGATCGAGTTGTCGACGACTTCGTAGACGAGGTGATGCAGGCCGCGGGCCGTAGTGTCGCCGATGTACATGGCAGGCCGCTCGCGCACGTGCTCCAGGTCGCTCAGGTGCTCGAGGTCCTCGGCCGTGTAGCTCGCGCCGCCAGCGGCGGCGGGCTTGTTACTTGTTTCATCTTGTGGTTGGTCGTCTGCCATTTTTTCAGAAGACAAGGAGAAGGGGAGACACGGAGACAAGGAGATTCGGTCGCAACACAAAATCTCCGTTCGGCTGAGCTCACGGCCGAAGCCTTGTCTCCCCCTCTCCTTGACCCCTGTCTTTCTTCTTTCTGTTGATGGTTTAATACAGTGTTCGCGTGGTCCCACGCTAAAGTTCAATCGATGGCGCCGAGCCGGAAGCGGAGGTCGCGGATGCTCGCGTCGGGGAGCTCGGCCTGGAGGGCTGCGAGAATGCTTTGTTTTTGAAACGTTAATTCTTGGATGGTGGTTGAGTTGGCGACCGTGACTTCGAGCTGGCCGCGGCGGATTTGGCCGGGGCGGGTGAAGCGGGCCAGGGCCGGGCCGGCGGCTTCGTTCCACGCCGCGCTGAAGTCGGCACTGGCTTGGATCCGGCCGTAGCCGCGCGCGGAAATCAATTGGGCCAGCACGTCGGCAATTTTTTTTGGGCGTCGTGCATAATGACGGCGCTGCTCGCGCCCGCGGCGGGCGATAAACTCGGAAGCGGCATCGGGGGCGTTTTGCATTCAGGCGGCTCGTCGGGGTGTTGCGTGTGCCACTGCCGGCATGTCCAGCAATGCAGAATCAATTCGCGGCGCACACTGCCGGGCAAGCCAGCAGCGGCACCCATTGGGCTGTCGTTTTTCAGCGATCTCTCGCCAACGGCATGATGACGTAGCCGTATCCGTCATCGGTGGTGCAGACGGCGGCCGCGTCGCTGTCCTGCAGGTCGATAGTAAATGTTTTCTCGGCTTCAAGCACCTTCAAAAAGTCGCTCACGAATCGCGGGTCGAGCGTAATCGCCAGCGCCTTGCCGTCATAGGCAATCGGCAGCTCGACTCGCGACTGGCCGACTTCCGCCGTCTGGCCTGATAGCACGAGCGACCCTTCGCCGAACGTGAAGTCGACGCCGCGACTCTCTTCGCTCGTGACGATTGCCGCTTGCCGCACCGCCGCATAAACGGGCCCGACGGTGAGATCGAGCTTCAGCGAATTAGTTCGCTGCGGGAACACATCGCGCCAGCGCGGGTAGCGGCCTTCCAAAAGCCGCGAGTAAATCGTGGCCCGCGGATTTTTTACCAGGATGTCGTTCTGGCGGACCGCGATTTGGACTTCGCTGGAATCCTCCGCCAAGGCTCGCTCCAGCAAGTGCATGGCACGCGTTGGAACGACCGTCACGTCTCCGAATGGGGTGGGCTGCCCAACGGCTTGCGCCGGGCCTTCCATCTTCGCCAGGCGCCGGCCGTCGGTGCCCACGGCCGTGAGCAGGTTATCTTTCCACTCCAATTTTACGCCGCCCAACGCGTAGCGGCTGCTCTCATTGTCTGTGGCAAAAATCGTGCGGCGGATGAGTTCGCGGAATAACCGGGACGAAACCTCGTAGAAGCTTTTCTCGGCGAACTCGGCGACTACTGGAAAGTCTTGCGGGTTTTGAGCCGGCAGCTTGAATTGGCTGCGCTCGCCGCGGATTGTCGTGCTTTCATGGTCGGATTCGATGCGGAAAGTGGCGTCCGTACTCTCGCGCAGGATGGAGCCAAACCGGTCGACGGGCAGCACCGCCGCGCCGGGCGCATCCACCTCGAGGCCTGTCACTTCGTAACGGATGCCGATTTCCAGATCGGTTGCCAGCAACGTCGCCGCATTGGCCGCTACATCCAGCTTGACGCTTTGCAAAATAGGCTTGGGACTGCGCGCCGGGGCGACGGCCGCAACAGTTTGAAACGCACTTAGAAGCTTTTCGCGGTTGCAAGTGATTTTCATAATTCAGAAATTCCTCTCAAACGGCAATCAGTAGACGGATGTGTCCTGTCATCGAATGCTCTGATTGCGGCAACGAACGAGTGAGAACGTTTTGGGCCGATGATAAGTAATTGGATTTAATTTGTTTGAATCAGTATCAGTAATCTTTCGCCGCTGGTTGATGTCGACAAGTCAGGTGGAAAATGGAGGAAGTGGCCGCTCCAGAGGTGCTTACGGCGATTGTGGCATGGTGCAGAGAGTGTTCGTTTCGTGTTTGCTAGCGGTCGTGCCGCGGTCGAGAGCTGCATGTGTTCGGCGATGGTTGTGCAATGTGCCCCATCTGTCGTTCATTTTCCAACGTCAATGGACCGACTATCGACAAGTTTCCAGGGAGGTGACGCGCCTAACGGCTAACCAAGATGCGGCGCAAGTCGGCTAGTGTCTCCTGCAGCGCGAAATCGTGCTGTCGCTCCCGTTCCACCTTGCGAAAGTTGTGCATGATCGTGGTATGATCGCGGCCGCCCAAAGCCTGACCGATTTGTTCGTAGCTTGCCCGGCACAGCTCGCGCGCCAGGTAGATGGCAGTGGCGCGAGCGCGCACGAGGCGTTGCTTGCGCGAGTTGCTCTTAAGCAGCCTCTGCGGCACACCATAATGCCGCGCGACGACGGCCACGACATTGCGTGGAGTCGGCCGCTCGCAATCGCGGGCCGCGAACAATTGGCTCACGGGATCCGCAGCCGGGTGTGCGTTATTTTGCAGCGCGGCGCAAAGCTCGAAAATCGCGCCGATCAGCCGGCTTGCCGTGCCGCGCAGGCCCGCGGCCAAGCGCTGTACAACTTCGTCGGAAAGCGGCCGGCCCAGCGCGGCGGAGAATTGTTGCACAATACGCATGCGCGCGGCCATGCCCGGCGACGCCAATTGCAACATCAGCCCGGAAGCCAGGCGGCTTCGCAAATCCGGCGATAAATTCGGCAGCGCTGTGACCGGACGGGTCGATGTGACCACAACCATGCCGCCGAATTCCTCGAGGGCATCCAACGCCGAGCGCAATTCCTGATGCAAATAATCGTCGTTCGGCAACTGGTGGAGCTCATCGATGGCGATCAATTCTCGCTTGCGAAAGCGATCGCGAAAAGCGATGACCGAATTCGTGCTCATCGAATCGTTCAGCAGGCGGCGAAAATCTTGCGCGGTTACGTATTCGGCGCTGTCCTCCCCGCGCCGCGCTTGCCAATGCCGCACCAAGCCCAGGCTCAGGTGAGTCTTGCCGACACCACTCGCGCCAAATAGTGACAGTACGAAGGGCAGAGAAGTCGTGGGCTGATGCGTCGGATGCGCGGGCACGGAATCGGCTTGGTGCAGAAGCAAGTCCATCGTGGCAGCCACCAGCCGATTTTCCGGGCCGGCGATAAACGCCGGCAGACGGAAGCCGGTTTCGCCGACTAAAACCCTTCCGTTGGCGTGCGGTACGGCAGTACGGCCGGGCAAGGGTATTTCGGTGAGTTGGTCGACCACGTCGGCTCCGTCCGTAAATTGAAGCCCCAAATTGCGAGTCGCGCGTCGGCGCTAGGCCGCGATACGTGAGTGACAGCGCGTCGAAATAAAAAGCCCGCGGAATGGGGCGAATCCAGACCTTTTTCCCAAACCGAAATTCTACCCGATTCGCTTCACGAGCGGGAGTCAGGCCGGCCAATTTTCAATGCAGTTTTTGTCGCCCCAAGTTGCTGCAAATTCGGATGATACGTTGTACTGCTTCGTCGACCTCAGCGCGCGTCGTCGAGATGCCCCAACTGAAGCGCAATGCACTCGAAATTACACTGGGATCAAAGCCCATTGACTCAAGCACGGGCGACGGTTCGCTGGATCCGCTGGCGCATGCGGAACCCGTGGAACAGGCGATGCCAGCCTGGTCGAATGCCATGAAAAGTGCCTGGCGATCGAGGCCGACGAAGGCGACATTCGACGTATTGGGCAACCGATCGGCAGCCTCGCCAAAAAACACCAGGCGAGCGCTTCGGATCCCGCGGCGCAGCGCGCTTTCAAATTCGTCGCGAAGCTCTTTCAAGTGATCAAGCCATCCGCGGCGGTGTGCGTCCCAAAGTTCAAGTGCCCGGCGCATGCCGACCGCTAGCGTGACCGGTATGGTTCCGGCGCGGAAGCCGGCTTGTTGCCGCCCGCCAAACAGCTGCGGCGTTAAATCGACGTCATGTCGGACGACGAGAGCGC
This sequence comes from Lacipirellulaceae bacterium, assembly GCA_036503915.1. Taxonomy (GTDB): domain Bacteria; phylum Planctomycetota; class Planctomycetia; order Pirellulales; family Lacipirellulaceae; genus JABDGM01. The sequence goes on from DASXWB010000287.1 coordinate 7,462, forward strand.
CGATCCCGATGGGGCCGCCGAACTTGTGAGGGGCAATTGCCATTGTCGACGCGCCCAGCGCTCGAAACGACAGCGGCAGTTTGCCGGCCGCTTGGGCGGCGTCGGTATGAAGCGGCACGCCGTGCTCGGCACAAATTGCCGCCAGTTCGGCGACCGGTTGAATGACGCCCGTTTCGTTGTTGGCAAGCATGGCTGCCACCATCCGAGTCTCGGGGCGCAGCATTCGGCGCAGGTCGTCCACACGGATTACACCATTGCGATCGACGCCGAGGCGATCGACTTGCCAACCGCCGTGCTCCAATTCCTCGGCGACGGCTGTGATGCTGGGGTGTTCGATCGCAGAGATGATGAGGTGATTTCGCGAT
>DASXWB010000288.1:0-2533 GCA_036503915.1 Lacipirellulaceae bacterium
TCGACTGCGAATCGATCGGCTTCCAATTGCAGCTCGTTTACATAGCCTTTCGAGGCCAGCTTCTGGCTGTAGGCGTAGTATTCTTTGGCCCGATTAAGATTCTCCTCGGCGACAAATACCTCGCTCTCGATCGTCTGTCGCTCTTGAAGATTCGTGCCCTCGAGATACTCCCGCTTGGCAATGACGGCCGTGTCGTACGTGTTCTTGGCCTCGACTTCGGCGGCCTTGGCTGAATTTACGAGAATCTTTTGACTCGTCCTCTGAGTTCTCAGGGCCGACGAGTCAAGCTCCACCAGAAAATCGCCCTTCTTCACCTCGGTGCCTTCCGGCACGATGCGCAGAATGGCGCTGCCTGTGGTGTTGTTCGATTTCACGAGCGAGCGCACTTCGGTCACGTCGAACGCTTCGACTTCGCCGCGCTCGGTCACCGTGAGCTCGAAATTGTCCCGCTTGACCGTGTGAAGCAGAATGCCTTCGGCGCCTCTGGAAACGTCGCGGCTGGCCATCCACCACCAGACGCCGCCGCCGGTGGCAAGCAGGACAGCCAGGAGGGCGGTTGCGCTGGCTATCGTGGCGCCGCCGTGGCGGGTGCGCAGAATCATCCTGGAATTCAATTGCCGCGCCGTCATTTCAACCGCCCGCAAATTGCCATGCCCAGCAAACTCGCCAAAAAAGCGCAGAGCTGCCCCTTAGAATTTAACCCCGCTCGTCGCATAATGTTCCGCCACGAGGGGTTATCGGCCGACTGGGGCACTAAGTTGGTAATTATAGGCCCGCCGCCCCCTCGTGTCAGCCGGTATTCATGCTCCGTCCGGAGGCCAAATTGGCGCATACGCAGCGGCTCCACTAATTCGCCATTGCCCCGTGTGGCTCTGGCAGCAGTTCCGGGCCCTGCTCCTCAACGACCGGCAGCTGGTCAACTCGCTGCTCGACATTCGCGCAGGGTGCCGGCAACTCGTAGGGCACGTTGCACGCTCCGGCCGCCACGAAGGTTCGCAGCGGCAGTTCGTGCTCGATGCGGATGCCGTTCTCATCCAGCTCCATAACGCCCAGGTCGAAATCAAGGTTCAGCCGCTGCACCTCGTGGTCGACCCAAACACTCAAGAAGTCGTTCTGCACGTTGAGCAGATCGACCAGGGCTTGAACGAGGTCGCGGGCCACGGTGGCCCCGAATTGCGCGCCTCCGCCAGGCTGGGTGGGAGTACCCGGTGCCGACGGCGCTACGGGACGCGCCGGCTCGGACAGTCGAAACCGTGCCAAATCGACCTGCGTGATGCCGACGTGCACAGCCGCCCGCCGCAACTCGAAGTTGAGGTCGTCAAGCCGAAGCTGCCGCAGCGTCGCGCGCACATCGCGCTGCACCCGATCGCGGAACTGGTAATAGCGGCGCCGCGATTGCTGATACTCGATCAGCGATTGACGATACGTGTTTCGCTCACTCAACCGAGTGAGTGGGGCGTCGAATTGTAGTCCGACACTAAGCCGGCCATCGGACGCGTCCAGGGCGAAGGGGTTGTCGCTCACGGTTGTAATATCGCCCGAAAACACCAGATCTAGATCGCTTTGCAAATCGTTTGCATTGAAGTGGATCAGCCGCCATGAATCAACCAGGGCAGCGCGGGCGTTCATCCAATCACGCCTGTGCCGGCTGGCGATGCAGAAGGCTTCCTCGGGCGTGAGGTCCACGGGGTCGAACGTGATCGCGTCGAGCCGAGCGCGGGCCTGCAGAAGTGACAGCTCCAAGAGCTCCGATGAAAGCTGTGTAAGCGCGCCGGTAAGCTGCCTGCGGTGTTCGTCAGGCGAAAGCGCAACCTCGCCGGTAAGTCCATCAATGCGTGCCCAAACAGCTTCCATCCTCTGGCTCAGGGTTTCGATCTCCTGCGAGAGCGCGGCGACGCGCTCGTCGAGCCGCTCGACGCTCAATAGATCGGGATCCATCTCGATTTCCTGGGCATCCTCGCGCTGGGCCAGCCGCTCGAGCGACGCGCGCCGCTCCGGAAGTGCCTCCGTCAGCAATTGCAGATCGTTCCTCGCGGCGGCGAGACGCTCCTCGCTGTCGGTTTTCACTTCGGCCGCTTCGCGCACCAGCGAGGCGAAGTCCGTAGGCGCGCTTTCCATCTCGGCATCCGGCGGCGGTTCGGCCGGCAATGCCAGCGGCTCGCCCGCCCGGCCCTCTTCCGCGCCGGCAACGTCTCCGCGAAGCACCGTGAGCAGGTCGGTCACGCGAATCTGCACCGCGGCCAGGTCAGGATCCAGCAAATTGAAGCGGTCCAGCGTCGGGTCCGAGATCTTCACCGGCAAATCCGGCGGCAGGCCGTGCTGCAGCTTGAAGTTGTCGAGGGTCTCCTCGTAAATCGCTTCGGAATTGAGTAGCTGGCTTTGCGCGTTGTAGAGTGCCTGCCGCGCCAGATCGACCTGGAATCGGTCGATGCGGCCCGCTTCGTAGGCGGCTTGAAGCTGCTCCACGCTGTCGCCCAGTCCGGCGATGTTCGAGTATTGGTTGCGGATTACCTGCGCGGTTTGAAGCAAGCCG
>DASXWB010000289.1:0-2840 GCA_036503915.1 Lacipirellulaceae bacterium
AGAACAACATGCCGCGCAGTTGTGTTTCATCGCCCAGTGCGAGCAGCGTACTCACCAAGGCGTTCGCGCCAGCGGCGACGACGACGCCGGTGAGCAACAGTCGAGCCGGAGTCCAGCCACCTTCGCCGTGAGCCAGCGTAAATACCAGCAGCGTGGTGGCGAATGCTCCGAGTATCGCCGCGAGATCGACGCCTAAACCGGCAATGCCCGCCAACATCGCGCCGAGCGCCGCGACGGCGGCGCCGCCGGATACGCCCATAACATAAGGATCGGCAAGCGGATTGCGCAGCAATACCTGCATCAATACGCCGGTAATGGCGAGCACTCCTCCTGCGGCAAACGCCGTCACGGCTCGCGGCAATCTGAGCTCCATGATCACGGTGTGCGCCAATGCGGAGTTCGTATCCGTCGACGTTTGCCACAGGTCGGCAAGACGGACCGGCACGCTCCCGAAGAGCAATGAAACGCCGATCACGATTGCGGCTGCCAAAGCAAGCAGCCCGAAGAGCATGGCGAGCGTGGAATTCTTCACGGGAGCGTGAGGGTAGGGGAGCGGCGATTTGCGTGTCCACTCGCACCCTTCCGTCGCCTGCGGCGCTACTGGTCGAATGTATGCAACTGCTCGATCGGCGGGCGCGCTCGTTTGCCCCTTCCGGCCTTGGTCTGTCCCCCTCCTTGTGGAACAATCTTGAGGCCAACATTGCCTGATAGAACATGACCGATTTCATCGATGCCGAGGGTTTCCGCGCGAACGTCGGAATCGTGCTGATTCGCGATGACCGCCAAGTGTTTTTGGGTGGACGAACGGGAGGCCGCGGTTGGCAATTCCCGCAAGGCGGCGTGCAGCGCGACGAATCGCCCGAGGCCGCACTGTTCCGTGAGCTCAAAGAGGAAATCGGACTCGAGCCTGCCGACGTCGAGATCGTTGCCGCAACTCGCAATTGGCTGCGGTATCGCTTGCCGCGTCAGTACGTACGCCGTCACAGCAACCCCTTGTGTATCGGTCAGAAGCAGCGTTGGTTTTTGCTGCGTTTCAGGGGCGATGAGTCACGCCTGCACTTCGATTCGACCGCCGAGCCGGAATTCGAGCGCTGGCGCTGGGTCGACTACTGGACCCCGGTGCGCGAAGTTATTTATTTCAAGCGTGCCGTATACGCGCGCGCCTTGGATGAGCTCGCGCGGCATGCGTTTCCGAACGATCCTCCGGCGTTACCTGACTGGTCGGAGCAAGAGAAAAATCTTCGCAATCTGTCGCGTCGCCGCGCCGCCGTCAGCGGCAGCGAAGGCTAGAAAGGCTTCACGACGACGAGCACGACGATTGCGAGCAGCAATATCGTCGGAACTTCGTTGAAGGCGCGGTACCACCCGGGCGAGTGACGATTGCGATTGTCGCGCAGCGCGAGCAGCAGTCGATAACACCAAACGTGATACCCGATCAGCGCTGCCACGAGCGTCAGTTTCGCGTGCAGCCAACCGAACTCGAAGTAGGCGGGAGCGGTGATGAGCATGGCGATCCCGAAGGCCGCCGTACCCGCGGCGCCGATCGTCATCATTACGAATAAGCGCCGCTCCATCGTCTGAAATCGCTCGCTGCCGAGCTGATCGGTCGTGGCGGCGTGATACAGGAATAGGCGCGGCAAATAGAACAGGCCGGCGAACCACGCGACCACAAAAAAGATATGAAGGGCTTTTAACCAGAGCATTCGCCGTATCCGAGCTGTATCCAGGATCTGATCTGCATCTGAGCGGTTCGTCGCTGCCCGCAGGTCGCGGCATGTGTTTAAATGCCGCCGCGCGGTTTCGGGCGCGCGATTTCGAAGGTTACCGCTACACGGGCTTGCATGCATGGCTGATCCGAGCGCGATGCGAACCGGGCGACTCGTCGTCCGCTATCACTCGCCGTGGCGGCGACGCTCGGTCGCGATCGCTGCGCTGATCGGTTCCATGCTGCTGCTCTACGGGATCTACGAGTGGGGGCGGTTCGAAGGCGGCTATAGCAAGTTCGCGGAGATACAGCATCGTCGCGAGCTCACCGCGAAAATCGCGGCCCTTGAGGACGCGAACGCCAAATTGCGTGCGGACGCGGCGTCTGCCGAGTTGGCGCGCGACGTCGATCGCAAGGCTTATGGAGATGTCGAGAAGACGCTCGCCGATTTGCAGGCGCAAGTGCTGAAGCATCGCGAAGAGCTCACGTTTTATCGGGGCATCGTTTCCCCGGAAGACGGCATTGGTGGGCTGCGCATTCAGCGCTTTCAGGTCTTGCCCGGCGGCATCGACAACCATTTCCGCTTGCGCTTAGTGCTCGTGCAGTCGATGCGCCAGGACGCCGTGGTTTCAGGCTCGGTCAACATCCAGATCGAAGGCGTCAAGGACAACAAACCGTTGCAGCTCATGCTGGCCGATGCGGGCGGAGAGACCCGTGCCGATGGGCTGGTGCCGTTTCAGTTCCGCTATTTCCAGAATCTCGAGCAGAAGATCACCTTGCCCAGTGGATTTCAGCCGAAGGCCGTCAATGTCGAGGTGAAATCCTCGCGTCTGGCGCCGGTGCGAGAGTCCTTCCCCTGGCAGGTGCAGGAAAGTTAACGTCGCGTATGTTCAAGAACAAATCCAAACCGCAACGCATCGACACGCTGATCGGCGCGAGTACCCGCATCATCGGCGATGTGCATTTCAGCGGCGGGTTTCATGTCGACGGCCACATCAAGGGTAACGTGGATGCGACGCCAGAATCGGGGGCTACGCTCAGCGTCAGCGATGCCGGTGTCGTCGAAGGGGCGGTGGCGGTGCCAAACGTAATCCTGAACGGCACGGTAAAAGGTGACATTCTGGCGCATCATCGG
>DASXWB010000290.1:0-7076 GCA_036503915.1 Lacipirellulaceae bacterium
GGGACGGCTACAGCAACGATCACCGCTTCGCGCCATCCCAAACTCAAGGTCAGTAGTGCAATCACAATCAAGACCGCGACGGCGAGCGCCTCGATCAGCTCGTTGACCTTCTCGTCAGCGGTGAGGCCATAGTTTCGCGTCACGACGACCGATACGTTTTCCGGCAGGAATTCGCGGCGCATCTCCTCAGCCGCAAAAAGAATCTCGTCAGCCACAGTGACCGCGTTGGTGCCCTTTTTCTTACTGAACGCGAGAGTCACAGCGGGCACCGCAGCGGATGCGACGGCGCGCGGCCTGGAAACACTCTCATCGACTTCGGCCCCGCCCTGTGCCGCGCCGAGCTCCGTGCCGAGACTTCCGTCGTGGGCGGCGAAGCCTCGGCCGGGCCCCCAACCGTGGCGAACGTAACTTGTAATCTCCGCCGGCCCGTCGCGCACCGTGGCCACGTCCTTGAGAAACACAGGGCGGCCGCCCGAGACGCCGACCACCAGCTCCGCGAGCTCTTCGGGCCGTGCGAGTCCGATACCTGCGTCGACGCGGAATACCTGGTCACCTTTCGTAAACTCGCCCGCCGGTAGCGTAACATTGGCGCCGCGAATCGCCCGTTCGACTTCCAGCGGGCCGACGCCATAGCCGCGCAGTCGCTCGCCGTCCAAGTCGACGCGCGCCGTGCGCGGCTCGCCGCCTACGATATAGGCTCGCGACACTTCGGGAATCGCCGCCAATCGCTCCACCACTTCTTCGCCGATGCGACGCAAGGCGTAGCTGTCGGCACCCGTGAGAGTGAGCGTCACGATCGGCACGTCGTCGATTTCCACCGGCTTTACCACCCAGCCTTCGACGCCCGGAGGAACGATATCCAGGTTTTCATCGAGCTTTTTGAACACCTTCACGAGGCTGCGCTCACGATCCTCACCGACATAGAATCGGACCGTAATGATGGCCTGGTTTTCACGCGACATGCTGTAGACGTATTCCACGCCGTCGATCTGGTACAGCACGCGCTCCAGCGGCGTGGCAACAAGCTGTTCCACTTCGCTTGCCGAGTGACCAGGGAAGCTGACGAACACATCCGCTAGCGGGACGACGATTTGCGGATCTTCCTCGCGCGGCGTAACCCAGAGGGCGGCGACCCCGACAAGCACGGAGAAGACAACAAGAATGGCTGATAAATTCGAGTCCAGAAACAGCCGGACAAACCTCGACAGCGCGTCGTGGGGCACGTGAGCGTGAGAGTCACTGCCGGCGACATCAGACGAAGTCATCGGTGCTGCTCCTGCGGCGCGGCGGCCGGCCGCAGCACCAATTTTTCTCCCGGTCGCAGGCCTGCCAATACTTCGTAGCCCTCCGGCAACTCCCGGCCCAACTGGACGCTCCGCCTGCGCACGTTGCCGTTTTCGATTACGTCCACCAAGCGGAGCTGTCCGACGCTGTAAACCGCGTCGCGCGGCACGACGAGCACCTCCTCGTCGGCAAGCGGGATAAAGATTCGGCCGAACATCCCGCTGTAGACACCCGGCGGACACGGACCAGTAACCTTCACCGTAAAGGACCGGCTTGCGGCTTCCGCTTGCGGGACGATTTCGCGGACTGTCGCCAGGCAATCGTGGCCCAGCGCGTCGAGGCGGGCACGAATCTCGTCGCCAACCTTCAGTCGATCAGCCAATGACTCGCGAACCGTCGCGACCATCTGCATTCGGTTCGGTTCGTACAACGTGACAAGAACCTGGCCCGGGCTAGCCGTATCGCCCGGCTCAACCCGTTTGTCGATCACAATTCCCGTCAGCGGCGCGCGGATTGTCGCGTAGTCCAACAACACTCGCGCCTCAGTTACCGATTGCTTCGACCGTTTCAACTCGGCCTCGGCCGTTTTCAAGTCATTTACGGCTTGGTCAAAATCGGCTTGGGTAACAACTCGGTCCTTCACGAGCTTTTCGGCTCGCGCATAGTCACTTCGCGCCCGCTGGAATCGCGATTCGGCAGCATGTACGGTGGATTCGGCTTGTTCGAGACGGGCCCGCAAGTCGGCATCGTCCAATCGAACTAACACGTCGCCCTCGGTCACGACTTGTCCAGCCGCCGCGTTCACATCGACCACACGGGCCAGCAACTTCGACGCTACCGCAGCTTCGTGAATCGGCTCAACGGTTCCCACCGCGGTTTCCATCCGCGGCCGACGGATGAGGCGAACTTCCTGTGTCGCTTCGTGCAGCGGTGCATCGGAGTGCGATGGCGCAGAAAGGCGGCGATCGACCTTGGGTTTAAACACCCCGGCCAGTAGCAATAAAAGCGCAACCAACCCGCCGGTCATTCCGAGTGCAACCACGACCGGAATGACCAAGCGCCTGAGTCGCAACACGTTTACTGACCGAGACGTAGTAGCCATGACCATACCCCGGAGATAATCGGACACACGTCAGCTTAACAATCGCGATAGAACTTCCAAGAACCGTTTGCTTTCCTGCGGCAGCGCCGTCGTGACGCGAAGATAGCCGGCGACAAGGCGCGGATCGAGTAGCGGCTTGAATTCCAACGTGGTAATTACCACCGCCGGATCGAACGCGCGATCCGGAAACTGCAACTGGAGGGCATTGCCGTCGACGTAAGCTAGACCATTCATTGATGCGCCTCGGCAACATTGCAGTCGAAACATCCAACCCGGTTGCCTCAAGCCCTTGGCCCGCCAGCCAGCGGGTGAAATGGCCCGTGCCACAGTCAATTTCAAGTGCCGTGCGGGCGTCTGAAAGATCGGCCAATAACTGTGTCAGCAGTCGTTTCCCCAAGAACCCCGCCTGGCGGCCTGGTCCTGTGTACCAGTCATCATACGTGGCCGCCAGTTTCCTTTGTTCAAAAGGATTCATGGACGGCGGCATCGTTCTGCCAAAGTGGACTGTCCCAAGCAGGAAACCTAATTGGCGAGGACGGCTTTTGTGATGTCCGAGCGCGTTTAGGTCGTAGCGTAAGGAATCGCCTCCAAATGCCGGGTAATCACGCCATCCTCCATTTCGTAAATTGTATCGAATACGTCGAGCGAACGGTGGTCGTGAGTCACGACGATGACACCGCTGTTCTGCTCATGAGCTAACATGCGGAACAGCTCCATAACCTGCCGGCCAAGGTGTTTATCCAAGGCCGCAGTCGGTTCGTCGGCCAGCACTACGCTTGGTCTATTTGCCAGCGCACGGGCGATCGCCACTCGTTGTTGCTGTCCACTGGAAAGCATCGAAGGCATGTGGTTTGCGCGGTCCGCTACGCCAAGGTAATCCAGCAAATCCATCGCACGCCGGCGGGCCGCCGAAGCACTGCTCCCACGCAGTTCCATGACAAGCTGCACATTCTCGCGCGCCGTGAGAAACGCGATGAGATTGGCCTTTGGAAAGACGTAGCCGATTTGTCGTAGACGGTAACGGTGGAGATTTGCTACTGATCGCGGCCCGTCCATCACGAGTTGGCCGTCGATGAAGATGCGGCCCGCCGTCGGCGGATTGATTAAGCCCACCGCGGCTAGGAACGTCGATTTGCCGGAGCCACTGGGCCCAAGAAGCGCGATGACTTCGCCGCGCCGCACCTTGATGTTGGCGTCGCGCAAGGCGAAGACTCGCGTGTTGCCGCTGGCGTAAATCTTGGTGAGCCGCTGGGTTTCAACCGCCACGCCGTTTCTGGACGCCGTCCATCTCATGACAGCACCTCGTTGGGGCTCACGCGCGCCGCGCGCCAGATTCCCAATACACTGCCCACGAGGCACATCGCGGCAACGATGACGGCGAGTTGCACGAGGTCCGCTTCCTGAAGCAGCACGCGCCGAGGAAAGTAAGGCAGAATGAGCTGCCCCAGGAGGAAGCCCATGCCATACCCGGCCGCGCCAATCAGGAAGGCTTGCTGCAAAACCATCCCGAGAACGACTCGATTCGGAGCGCCGATGAGTTTCATTAGCGCAATGGCCGCGATCCGGTCGAGTGTCAGCGTATAGACAATGAGTGCCAATACGATCGCGGCCGCGAAAATGAGAAGCGTAGTGATCATGCCGATTTGTCGTTGCTGCCGGGCTACTACGCCAGTGAGGATGAGCTGCCTCTGATCCTCTCGAGACAGCACTGCCACGTCGCGCCAACTGGAAATGACGGACGCAACCTCCGCAGCATCAGCCTGCGATTCCGTTTGCACCATGACGGCACTAATTGGCGCGGGTCCGAGCGCAGGAATTTCCGAGGCCAGACCGGCCGCCCGTTCCAGGATTTGCGGCTGTGTCCGGCCAATGTCGTTCGCTCGTGCGCGGGCCGGGCGAGCGGCCCGCTCCAACCGCACCGCTTCGCCGGGCACATCAGCCTGGATTGCTTTTGCATCGCTGACGGTGAAGAAACCCAGTCCGTCGCCGGCCTGCGTCACCATCCCGCTGGTGATTCCCACGACCGTGTACACGTCCTTCCCGAGCCGGACGCGTTCCTCCAGCGCGAGGCCGGTAAGTCGGTCAGCAACCATCTCGAAATGATTGTGCCCGAGCGGTCGACCGGCGGTGATCGGCAGCCATTCGCCCTTGTCCGTCGGCCAGTCAAGCCCGAAGACGTTCATCCTCAGGTCCCGCTCGAGATGTTGCCGCTGAATGGTGAGGAACACGCATTGTCGGGCCGATTTAACGCCAGGAACTGTGGCCACTCGGTCGCGCAGGTTGGCTGGGATTTTCGAGAGCTCGGCGAACGGGCCGCGCGTTTCACCTTGCACCACCCAAAGATCCGCGCCGACGTTGTCGACGATGAAGGTGGCATCCTCCTCGGATCCGCGGAGCACGCCCCGCATCCCCATCACGACCATCAGCAGCAGTCCGACGCCGACCGTCGTGAGCAGAAAGCGACCCAGGCTATGCTGGATATCTTTCACGGCCAGGTTCATCGCACCACGACCCTTCTGCCATCGGCCAGCGGCCGCTCTTTGGGACCAAGTGGTGCAACGACAAGGTCGCCCGATTGCAGGCCCGCCGTAACCTCCACGGCCTGCCGCCCGCGCAGACCGAACTCGAGCGGTCGCCATATGGCTTTGTCATCCACAGCAACGAAGGTCCCCGTCGCGCCCGCCTTACGCAACAAATATTGTGTTGGCAGCAAAAGGACATCGCTCTTTCGTGCCGTCTCGACGAAAACCTCGGCGCGCTGCCCGACCGACCAATTCGCAGGCAATTTGTTGGGCAGGATATCCACGAGAAACTCGCGCGTCTCCCGATCCGACTCTCGCCCCAAACGTACGACCCGACCCGTGTAAGGGCAATCAGGCTCCGAACGGAAAACGACTTTCGCAGATTGCCCCGGTTTCAGGCGCGCCATCTCTGATTCATCGACCCACGCTCGGACCCAAACTTCGTTGAGTGAGATGAGCGAGACGACGGACGTGCCGGGCACGACCACGTCGCCGGGATCGCGGTCGCGCCGCACAATCAATCCTGCGAACGGCGCGGCGATTACCGTGTCTGCGAGCCGGGCCTTCTGGAATTCCAGCGTCTGCTGGGCGGCGATGAGCTGCTTCTGGCCCTCCACGATCGCCGCCTCGGCCCGCTCGAGGGCGGCCTTGGCCATCGTCAAGGAGGCGACAATCTGATCAAAGTCCTCCTGGGAAACGGCTTTTGAGGCGACAAGCCCCCTGGCTCGCTCATGGCTCCGCGTCGCGAAGTCGAGTGTGGCCTTGGCGTACGCCTTGTCTGCGAATAGGCGGTCCAGCGCAGCTTTTCCGGCCGCGACGTTCGCCTGTTCGACCTCCACCTGGCGCTTGAAGTCCTCGCCATCCAGGCGGACGAGCATTTGGCCCGCCTGGACCTCGTCCCCCTGGTCGACCAGCACTTCGGTAATCCGGCCCGCGATCTTCGTGCTCACCGTGACCTTGATCCGGGCTTCTAAAGTACCGGTGCCCATCACTTCGCTTACCAGTTCCCCGGTCGCTATTTCGTGAGACACGACCGTCGTGGGAGCAAGCACGTAGCGGTAATAGAGCAAGCCGACGGCACCAAACAGCAGCAGGACGAGAATGAGTCGCTTCAGCCACTCGCGCAGGCGCCCGAAAAACGCCGTCAACCTCGGCTGGCGCACTTGCTCATCCTCGAAAGGCTCCGCCGCGGCGGGACCGGGTCGGCGCTGCTCCGCGTCGGGCGCGCTCGGCGCCTTCGCCCTCAGCCAAGCCGCATGTTCCCGTCTATGTCTATCTTCTGTTGATACTTCCGGCTGTTGAGTCATTGGTTGACTGCTCATGTAACGACAGCTTGCTATTTTGCCTATCGAGCTCCCGTGCAGTTGAAACATTCGCTGCGAGCCAAGGCCGACGCCGCTAGTCCTGGGGATAGTCCTAGCTCTCGCTGCTCATAAATCGCAACTGCATGAACAGCGTGCGTCCATGTGCCCCAATATGACGAGCTCTACCGTTGCCAAGTCGCTCAAGCCGACTAACTATCTATCTGCCCATCTTGGCCCGCGGCCTCTACCTTGTCCGCCACGAGGCAGGCTATCCAGCGCGTTGAGCTGCTCGTCTGTCAGCACGTCCCGAATGCGGTTCTCGGCCTCCGCCAGGATTTCTTCGATCGTGTCTACCTGGGCGTCAGTTAGATTAAGCTCGCTCGATTGCGCCAGCACGCGCGAGAACGCAAGTCGCCGGGCACCTCGCCCCGCTGCGCGCGAACGACCGCCCCTCACTGCCTGTTGTCCAGGAGCGCCGCCGCTGGTACGTGCCCACCTCGGTCGCAGAGAATCGTCGCGAAGCACGATCTCCTTATCACCGAGTTTTACCGAAACCGCGACGTACTGATTCTCCGGAAGCCGCGGTGTTCGAAATACCGTGGCCTCGACCGTATCATCAACGCGTACCATGCCCACCACGTCGCCGACTTCAGACGCGGGTCCTAGATGGACGTTGTACGTTTTATTTTCTCCTTCAAGAATGAGATGCGTGCCAATTGGCGACCGTCCGGTTGTCTGCGCGCAAGGATCGGTTTTTATCTGCTTTAACGTGCCTGCAATTGTCTCGACCGCGGGTTTGTCGGCCTGCCTGGCTATTCCCTGCAGTTCGCCGGTGCCGCGCTGCGCCCTCACCGTGTCGACAGA
>DASXWB010000291.1:0-8154 GCA_036503915.1 Lacipirellulaceae bacterium
GCGCTGAATCGAACCGAATATCGGCCGGTGAGCATCCGATCGTGCCCCGCGACATTGTCTGCCTTACCAACGGCCGATATTCGGTTCGATTCAGCGCCCGCGGCGGCGGGCAATCGCAATGGGGCAAGTTGGCGGTCACGCGCTGGAGTGGCGATGCGGTCTGCGACGCCGACGGCTTTCACGTTTATCTTCGCGATCTGGAGGATAATTTCGTCTGGTCGGCCGGCTATCAGCCGACGCGGGTGTTGCCTGACGCTTATGAGTTTCGCTTTGGCGGCGGCGTCGCGGAGATTGCTCGCCTTGATCGTGGAATTGGGTGCCAATTATCCGTCCGCGTCGTGCCCGAACGCAACTGCGAAGTCCGACGCTTGCGGCTTGTGAATGTCGGCAGCCGTGTGCGGCGGCTCGAGTTGACTAGTTACCTGGAATGGGCACTGGCTCTGCAGGCAGCGGACACGAACCATCCAGTATTCTCGAAGCTTTTCATCGAGACGCGGTACTGCCCAGAATGGAACGCCATCATCGCACGGCGGCGCCCGCGCAGCAGCGATGATGCGGAAACCTGGGGATTTCACTCGCTGGCCAGTAGCGAAATTCGCCAGCTCGACCCGTTGCAGTTTGAGACCAGCCGGGTGGCATTCCTTGGCCGCGGCCGGACGCTCAGCCGCCCACGTGCGCTGAGCTCTTCCGCGCCGCTCGGAGGGCACGAGGGGCCGGTGCTTGATCCGATCGCCAGTTTGCGCGTCCGATTTGAACTCTGGCCGGGCGAGTCCGGCGATATTGAATTCATGCTCGGTGCTGCTGCGGAGCGCGACGCGATTGAGGAAATCCTGGAAGCATTTCGCGACGTTTCGCAAGTCGCGGCGGTGCTCAAGGATGCGAACACGGACGATTCCGGCAAAGAATCGCCGTTGGCTGCATCGCGCCGCGCGACGTCGCGCGGCGGCACGGAGCGCATCTTCGTGCATGCGGCACATGGCAAGCCGCGTCCGCAAGCATTGGAGCAGCCGGCTGCAGAACGGTATGAACCGGCATCAACGGCAACGGCCGCAACCTATTCGCGGCGTACAAAATTGTCCGAGCCGCTTCAATATGACAACGGCTACGGTGGCTTCTCGGCCGACGGCCGCGAGTACGTCATTCGAGTAAAGCCTGGATCCGACGGCGAGCACCGCCGGCCGCCGATGCCCTGGGTGAACGTGATCGCCAACGAAGCGGCCGGGTTCCTCGTGACCGAATGCGGGGCCGGCTACATGTGGGCGGGCAACAGCCGGCTCAACCGGCTCACCGCCTGGCATAACGATCCGGTGTGCGATCCCCATGCGGAAGCGATCTGGATCCGCGACGAGCGCGCGGGAGTTTATTGGTCGGTCACGCCGGGCCCGACGCCGGCGCCGGCGGAGTACATCGTGCGTCACGGCTTCGGCTACACCGTGTTCGAGCACGAGTGCTATGAGCTGGCGCAGGAGACGACGATGTTCATGGCGCGCGAGGACCCGGTGAAGATTACGCGATTGCGCCTCGTGAACCGAAGTGACCAGCCTCGACGGCTGTCGCTGTTTTCCTACGTCCACTGGCTGCTTGGCGGATTGGCATGCGAAACGTCGAAGTCGATCTCGACCGAGTATGACGGCGAGCGGCGAGCCATTCTGGTGACCAATCCGCAGCGCGACGTGTACGGCGGGCATGTGGCATTTTCGGCTGCCTCGTGCCTCCCTCTACCTGCGGGTCAAAAATCCGCCATGGCGGGCAAGGGTTCGTGGACATGTGACCGAGCCGTGTTTCTGGGCGATGCGGGCGACATCGCTGCACCCGCCGCGCTTTCCGCACCGGGCGATCTTGACGGCCGCGCTGGCAGCGGATTGGATCCGTGCGCGGCCTGGCAATTGCCGATCGAACTGCCGCCCGGCGGCGATTGTGAAATTGTCTTCTTGCTTGGCGACGCGGTCAGCCCGGCTGTTGCAGCGCGATTGATTGATTCATATTGTGCCGCCGGTCGCGCGCAGGGCGAGCTCCATGCGGTGCAAGAATTCTGGGGCAACTTGCTGTCGGCGATCGAGATCGAAACGCCCGATCGAGAGATCGACCTGGTGGTGAATGGCTGGCTGACGTATCAGAACCTGAGCTGCCGGATGTGGGGGCGGAGTGCCTATTATCAGCCCGGCGGCGCGTTCGGATTTCGCGATCAGCTACAGGACGCGGCGGCGCTCATTTTCACGCGGCCCGACATGACCCGGGCGCAAATTCTGTGCCACGCGGCACAGCAGTTCGTCGAAGGCGACGTGCTCCATTGGTGGCACGCTGACACCGGCTACGGCCTGCGCACCAAGTTTTCCGACGACTTGCTGTGGCTGCCGTACGTCGCAGCATGCTATGTCGAAGCAACCGGCGATGTCTCTGTACTTGACGAGGAGGCGCCGTTCATTAGCGCGCCTGAGCTTCCGGCGGGTCATGTGGAGAACTATCTCCGCCCTGCCCCATCAGGCGAGTATGGCTCGGTTTACGAACATTGTTGCCGCGCGATCGACCGCGGACTGACAACCGGCGGGCACGACCTGCCGCTTATCGGCAGCGGCGATTGGAACGACGGGTTCAGCGCGGTCGGCCGCGAAGGCCGCGGCGAGAGTGTTTGGCTGGGCTTTTTCATCCATTATGTGCTCGGGCAATTTCTGCCCTTTTGCCGCGAGCGCGGCGACGACGAGCGCGTCGCGCGCTACACCTCCTATCGCGTGCAGCTGGAAAAGGCTCTCAATTCGGCCGGCTGGGACGGTGCATGGTATCGCCGGGCATATTACGACAACGGCCAGCCAATGGGTTCGCACAAGAGCGACGAATGCAAGATCGATGCGATCGCGCAGGCCTGGGCCGTGATCTCCGGAGTCGCCCCCGCCGACCGGGCGCAGATGGCGATGCAAGCGGTCGACGAGCTGCTCGTTTGCCGGCAGGCGGGTATGATCCGCCTGCTGGCGCCGCCGTTCGATCGCACGCCGAACGACCCCGGATACATCAAGGGTTACCTGCCCGGCATTCGCGAGAATGGCGGCCAGTATACGCACGGCGTGTTGTGGGTCGTGCGGGCGCTTGCGGAAATGGGATGCGGCACGAAGGCGGCCGAGATGCTGCGAATGCTGAGTCCCGTATGGCACACGTCGACGCCGGAGCGCACCGAGATCTATCAGACCGAGCCATACGTGGTGGCGGCGGACATCTACGGCGAGCCGCCGCACGTGGGACGCGGGGGCTGGACGTGGTACACCGGGTCGGCCGGCTGGATGTTTCGAGTGGCGGTGGAATCGATCTTCGGCTTATCGATCGAGCGCGGGCGTACGCTTGTCGTGAAGCCGGCGATTTCCAAATCGTGGCCGCGCTGCCGGTTGATATACCGGTTGCCTGGTGAGTCGACGCGCTACGAAATCACGATCGAAAATCCCAACGGCAATGAGACGAACGTCACCAATGCCACACTTGATGGGGATGAGGCCGTGGTTGCGAACGGCGCGGCACGCGTTCCGCTGGTCCGCGACGGCGCGATGCACCGCGTCGTGGTGCGGCTGTAGGTGTCGCGGCCTGTGCTTTCCATTACCTCTTTTCAGTTCGATGCCGGGTTGGCCGACGAGAGGGGGAGATTCTTGTAACTAACTGAGGGTGTCCGGGAATGCGAGCCTTTAAAGTACGACGTGATAGCAGTTCGAGAATTAACAACTTACGACGAATTCTCTCAACCTGCTGTCACGACCATAACTGTCTTATTTCATAAGGGTTTTCGATTTCCGAATTCCCGGACGGCCTCAGCTATCTATGACGCGGCAAGTGGTCAACTCAAAGCCAAATTGCCCAAGGGCTATTTTGATTCTTCGTCGCGAATCGCCGTGTCGCCCGGCGGCCATTATCTCGCGATCGCCAACAGCCAGGCGGGACGGGTTGGCATGATCGACGCCCGTAATGGCGCAATCGCCGGTGACTTGATGATCCCGACATCGCTGCGCGAGCGTGCACGTTGCCACGCTTTGAGTTTTTCCGCGGATGGCGCTAAGCTTTGGTCCCTTCTAAAGTCTGGCGCCCAATACCGACTCATGGCCTGGAATCTGGTTGACGGCAAAACAACTGTAGATACTGAGTTGGACGAGGCTGCGGCTCGACAAATCGATCGCGTCCCAGGTTCTGGCTACAAAAACGTACCCGACATTATTGAATTTCCCAGTGCAGCCGGCGTGCTTATTCATGGATCATTACTGGTTGATTCCGCCAACGGATCGCTCGTCTGGAACTATGGTGCAGGGTCCACAACGCAAAATCCCTCGATTCTTAGGCTCGTAGGCGGCAACCAAATGTTGACGCTAAACGGGCATGTCCCCTCAGCGCGACTTTCCCTAGTGCCTATACCGTTCGAGCGGATTGCTGCCAATCGCAAAACTATTTCTGCAGGTGGCACCGCCCAAGATGAAGGCTTGCCGCCTGTAAGAGTTCCGAAGTGGGACGGGATCGAGCGACACCGTGGAGTTGTCTCGGCTCAAGGGCGATACAAGCCGCGGCCCGTCATCACGCATTCGACAATAGATGATCCTTTCTCTCTTCAACCGCTGGATGATCAGGCTGGAGGGTATGACACTCAGCATTTTGCATTAAGCGATCTTCAGAAGCCGCGGTGTGCCGCTCTGTTTCGCGCCGCTATGGACGAGGATCGCGGCTTTTCGACGACTAGTTTGACGGCGATCGACATCTTCGATTTGAGTAACGGCGAACGGGAATCGCGTCTCGAAGTTCCGAGAGCCGTCGCGCCCTTGGACATCTCGGAAGACGGTTCCCGCGCCTTGATCGCATCCACTGACGATTGGCGCATCGACATCTGGGACATCAAAACCGGAAGTCATCAGCTGGGATTTCGTCCCGCAGGTCCACGGAAAGGCCGCACTTATTCACGGCAAATGCTCCTGCCGGCCTTTCCCTTCGCGCAACTCATTGGGAACGACCAGTTGCTGACCGCAGATCCTGCTGGCGAGGTCATCCTATGGGCGCTTGAGGAGTTGGCGCCGCTGTATTCGCTGGCTACGCGCGGCTCGTCTCGAATCGCACTGGATCCCAGTCGAACATGCGTAATCCTGCAAGACGAGTCTGGCATCAAGGTGTGCGAGGTGAAAAGTGGTGCTTCAGTGGCAGAATTAAGTCGCGAGCGCGTTCCAGCTGAGTTCATCTTGGCCGCCGCGTCGTTCCGCAGCGACGGCGAGAGCGTTGCCCTGCTTATACAAAGTACTGCCGGTCAGCGGCTGCTCGTGTGGAATATTACGAGCGACATGATCGAATGTAATATGCAATTGCCATTTATCGCGCGAGATTTAGCATGGAGCGGCGATGACGTTCTTTTAGGTTGGGTTCTGCCGCTGGATTACTATCGTCGCATGCCCGATGCATATGACTTCCGTCGAGGTGACTCCTCGATGCCCGATTACGTTCGGCGTGCCCCCCAAATCAGCACCGTTTGGCGTCCGACCCACCAGAAACAATCCATTATCCGAGTCAGTCCACGTGAACAGCGCGTAATCTGGACCTACGAAGGCGGCAACATCCGCTTGTTGGGGCAGACGGCAGTAGACCGGGCATGGATTGCGGTGCCTAGTCAATCTGGAGTGACATTGACTTCAATGGCAGGCAGATCGGCGAAGGAGGCCGAGGCAATTGAAAAAAACCCCCAACAGGAGGAACGGCTGCTTCGCGGCGAGAAATTTAAACTCGACGTTGATGTCGGGCCGTTGCCCGACGTGATTCTCAGAGCACGAGAACGTCGTGACGAAATGACTAAATCGCTTGAATCCGTTCTCAAGCAACGATTGGGGAATTACACCCTATCCACATCCGTTAAGGAGCCGTTGCACTTGCGAGCATCGATCCTTGAGCGGCGTGCCGGCGACCTTTTAGCTCCTGATGGAAAAATGTTGTTGGCGGCGACGCCGGGCTTTTCGCGCGTATCGCAGATGGGCCCGGGCGCGGCGGGCGTGCTGGCGCGTCTCGAAATACAGGCCGAGAACGAACAGGAGCCAATCTGGCTCGCCGAAGCTTGGTTTGCCAACTCATTGGCCGGTGCGCAGCAAGGGCGTGATGCGGACGTAACTCTTCAGTACTTGCTTCCGTGGGAACGGGCGATCCGCTGGCTGGAAAAAGAACCCTTGCCGACCAATACGGTTGATCCTTCACGGTTTGGTGGAGTCGGCAAGACCGAACTCATTCCATGATATTCATATCCTCGAAGTACACTTTATGCACAGTTAAGAAAGCCCTGCGCGTGTCGACGCGAATCCTCTTGCCTTCCTTGAGATACTCGGGCACTTGAAACTGCCGTGTCCCAGTGAAGACTCAGAATGTTGTCGCCGTCCGGCGGCGGAACGCCATCGCGGCAGCCGCCGCGACACAGGCGCAAAACCCGGTCGGCGGTTCCGGCACGCCAACGGCTTGCCACGTTGCAGTCACGCTTAGCGTCGTTCGCCACACGACATAGTCGGCCGCATCCACCCATCCATCGCCGTTGAAATCGGGGCCGTAATACGGAATGATCCGGCGACCAAACGACGCCCTCCAGGCCTCGTAGTCGACTGTGTCCACGTCGTTATCAAGATCGGCATCGCCCGGCGGCCCAAGCACGCGCAAAGCAATTGGCGACGAAATCGCAGAAGCGCCGAGTGCGTCGGTAAGCCGCGCGAACACTTGCCGATTGCCCGGTAAGCTAAACGATGTCGGCCGATTAAGCGTTGACGACGGCGCGGTGTCGAATATCCCATCGCCATCGAGGTCCCATTCCACTCGCAGTCCTCCGGAATTGTCGGGATCCGAGGAGGCAGCGGCTTCGAGAACGACCGACTGGCCGATTCGGACGATCGAGTGATCGATGGAAATCGAGGGTCGGGGCGCCCGGTTGCCCGCGGCGAGTAGCGTCAGCGTGACCGCTCGGGTTTGTCGATTACCCTGCCCGTCGTAAAGCCGCACCTCGAACTCATCGGCTTGTCCCGGCGTGTAATACGGCGTTCTGAATATTTCGTTCACGGAGTTGCCGGAAAGCGGCATTTGGCCCACAACATCGCCCTCTCGCAGTAAAATCGCCGCGGACAGGCCGTTCGAATCGGAACCTGAGAAAGCGATTTCCAATAACCCGTTGACCGGCAATACGCTCCCGGATGTGCTGATCGAGAGCGCCGGACGGACATTGTCGGTGAAAACATTGTCATAATTGAAATATCGGTTGGTGGACAGCATCAGAGCGGAGGCGTACGAAAGCCGCGTGTCGTCCTGCGGGAACAATTGCGGCTCGAGCACGCCGCGCAGGCCGCGCAGGCCGTTACCCATCAGGTTGCCGTTGAAATTGGCGTCGTTGTGATAGTTGTGCGGCAGGCCGAATGCATGCCCCAACTCGTGAATGGCGGCTCCTTGCACCGAAGAGCCAATGCTGCTGAACGTGTTCTGCTCGAAACTGGGAAACGACGTGCCCTGAACCAGCGGATATGGGCCGATCGCGGAAACGGTCTGGCCATGGTACGGCCGCGTATTGCTCAACGTTGTTGGGTTTAACCGGAAAATCGTGTCGCCACCGAGCATCGCCGTGCCGGCGTCGTTTTCACTTCCGAAGCCGGCACCTAAGGCCGTGCCGCCGATAACGCCGCCGTTGGGCTGTTGCTGGTGCGCCTCAGAAATTAGAAACCAAACCTGGCCGGAGCCCCAAACCGGGAGGCCGGCCCCTTGCGCCGCGGAAATGGACTGTCCCCAAATATCCGATCGGATTTGAGCCGCCGTCGTGGGAGTCGAGACGGTGTGCACGATGGGCCCGGCGCCCCCTTCAAAGCGGAACGTCTTGGGACCGAACCCCCAGCGATCCATCTGCTCCTCGTACCAGGTTTGGGTTACGCGCATCATTGCCACTATGTTTTCAGCCGCGTTCGACTGGGCCGTTCTGTCTTGCGGAACGACGTAGCCCAGATGAACGGCACGAAAATCCGCCCGCGCTGCGGAGTCGAGCGCCGCCGCAAGCGCCACCGTAACAACCATGCACTTGATGCCGGATTGAAGCCGCATACGTTCTCTCGTGAGCATCGATCGTTTGCGGTGCTGGATCACGCCCGCGCTAAAAACTCGCCCGTGCGCGTGTCGACGCGAATCATTTCGCCTTCCTTG
>DASXWB010000292.1:0-1605 GCA_036503915.1 Lacipirellulaceae bacterium
TCGACGAAGCAGCAGGCCGATCCTGAAAACGTTTTGTTGGGCCGCGGTCCCCGGTTTCGATTGCCGGCAGAAACCGTTCGCGACATTGCGCTAGTCGCCAGCGGCTTACTGAATCCCAAACTGAGCGGACCCGGCATCTTCACTCCACAACCGGCGGCCGCACTGGCTGGCGCTTTTGGCGACACGAAATGGCCCACTGCGACCGGCGCCGACCGGTTCCGGCGGGCATTGTACACCCAGCGCAAGCGCGGCGCCCCCTATGCGGCATTTTCCGCCTTTGACGCTCCGCCACATCACACTTGTACGATGCGGCGAAACCGTTCGAACACGCCATTGCAAGCGCTCGCGCAACTTAACGATGAGATTCTGATCGAAGCAAGCCAAGCGTTGGCAAGGCGAATCATGGTCGAAGAACCGGGCAGCGAGTCGGCACGACTTGATCATGGTTTTCAACTCTGCCTGACGCGATTGCCGCGCGCCGACGAACGCCGCTTGCTAATCACCTACTTTCATAATCAACGTCAGCGGTTCCAGTTGGATAAAACTGCTGGCGCGACGGTGGCAGGATTAACGGATCCGGCTGCCGTGAATCAGGAAGACGTAGCCGACCTGGCGGCGTGGACCTTGGTGGGCAGAGCGCTATTGAATTTGGATGAAGCGATCAGCAAAGAGTAACCACAATTGAAAATCCGCAACCCGAAGGTGTAGATCCATGTCGAACACAGTTGCCGAAGCGCGTCGCGACCTGGCTGCCATCTTGCGATGGTCGTGCCGGCTGGGTCTCAGCGAAGGCATCTGCAATCACTACTCTTTCGCGCTGGGCGACGATCGGTTTTTGGTAAACCCGTTTGGCTATCACTGGTCGGAACTGAAGGCCAGCCAAATGCTGCTGGTGAATCACGAGGGACTGGTGCTGGACGGCGAGGGAAAAGTTGAATCGACCGCGATGTTCATTCACTCGCAGATTCATCGCGGCTTGCCGCAAGCCCGGTGCGTGCTGCACACGCACATGCCCTTTGCCACGGCCGTGGCAGCGACTGAGCGGGGACGGTTGGAAATGGCCAGCCAGAATGCGCTGCGGTTCTATGACGACATTGCCTATGACGACGACTACCAGGGGTTGGCGCTCGACGCCGCCGAAGGAGTCCGCATGTGCGGCAAACTCGGCAGCAAGCGCGTGTTGTTTCTCGCCAACCACGGCGTGATCGTCGTTGGTGGAAGCATCGCGGGCGCCTGCGACGACCTGTACTACCTCGAGCGGGCCTGTGAGGTGCAGGTCCTCGCTTACTCGACGCATCGGCCGCTCAAGATCGTGCCGGCCGAAGTGTGCCAAAGGACGCGCGATCAGTTCAAAGGCGATGACTCGTACGCACACGCTCACCTGGCTGCCATACGTCGCATCCTGGATCGCGAGTGCCCCGATTACGCGCAGTAAACGCACCTATCAAGGACAACGAACCCATGCAGTTACTCAACGATTCTGATGCGTCTCTCGAGCCGCTAGCTGGCAAAACAGTTGCCGTCTTGGGGTACGGCAACCAGGGCCGCGCTCAGGCACTCAACTTGCGCGACAGCGGCGTGGATGTGATCGTCGGGAATCGTCGT
>DASXWB010000293.1:0-2106 GCA_036503915.1 Lacipirellulaceae bacterium
TCGGCAGGCCGGCATGAATTGCCCGACAACGATCGCGAACTGGCCAAATTGGCCTATCTCCTGGGCCACTCCAACCCGCAGGAGCTGGTCGCCGAAGCGGAACGCACCTTCGGCGAAAACCGGGCCCGCTTCAACCGCATCTTCGACGCGGCCGAGCGCGGGTAGGGCCGCGAGCAGAGCGGCCGGTTGCCTTTTCTCGCTTGGCATCGCGTTTGCTCCCGTCATACCGGGCGCTGACCACAAATTCGCGAGGCGGCGATGTTTGCTTTCTATTCGAATCAACTCGGGTGCTTGGGGTCCCTGGTGGTGTCAATTATCGGCACGATCATTCTGATTTTGGTGATTCGATCGTGTGCCGGTTAGTTGAGCCTCTGATGAGCCGTCTGCACACATTTCAACGAGTGAATTGCAAATGCAAGTCCGCCGCGAGACTCGACTAGATTATCCGAACCGCTCGCCTGACTGGATGCGGTAGCCGCGGAGGAAATCGCTTGCGGACATCGAGCGTTTGCCGGCGGGTTGGAGTTCGAGGATTTCGAGTGGGACGTCGCTGGTGGCGATGAGGAGGCGCGCGGAGGCGTCGAGGATGGTGCCGGGCGCGGAATCTATGACTCGGCCCTCTCCCACAGGAAGAGGGTGAATTGTAACACGGTCGATGTTGAGGCGGAGTGGTTCTGCGCCGGAACGGCGCCAGAAGGTGTACGCGCGTGGCCACGGGCGCAAAGCGCGGACCTGATTCTTGATCTCTTGCGCGGGGCGCGACCAATCGATCGCGCCTAGTTCTTTTTTCAGGCGCGGCGCTTTGGACGCCAGTTTTGCGTCTTGCGGAATGGGTTTGGCTGTGCCTCGTTGGAGGTCATCGATAACGCGGAGAACCAGTTCCGCCCCGATGGCAGCGAGCCGGGCTTCAAGCTGGACTGCGTCTTCGTCGGGATCGATTGGCGTTCGCTGTTGGGCGAGCAACGGTCCGGCGTCCAGACCGGGGGTCATTTGGATGATGCTCGCCCCGGTTTCGTTTTCGCCGCGCAGAATGGCCCACTGCACCGGGGCGGCGCCGCGGTACTTGGGCAAGAGCGAGCCGTGAAGGTTGATGCCGCCGAGGCGCGTTGTGGTGAGAGTTTCGGGGCGGAGGATTTCGCCGTAGTCGCAGACGACGAGTAGGTCAGCGGCGAGCGTACGCAGTTTCTCTTGCGCGTCGGGGGAGTTGACAGTGGTGGGCGACCATATGGGGAGCGCGAGCTCTTCGCCCGCTCGCTGCAGCGGGCTGGCCGTTATTTTTCGATCGGCCGGCGGGCGGGTGACGACGAGCACGACCTGATGCGCACGATCGGCGACGAGCGCCCGCAGCGTGGGGACGGCGAATGGGCCGGTTCCTAGCATGATGAGGCGCATGGGGATGGAATCCGGCAATGTGTGGATCGCAAATTCGTTGTATATGCCGTTTCGAATTTGGACAAAGACAAGGAGAGAGGGAGAGGAGGAGATTAGGAGACTAAGGTGCAAGCTATCTTCTCTTCGTCTCCCTGTCTCCTTGTCTCTCTGTCTCGCTTCAGTGCCGCTCGGCTCGCGGCACCTACTTTCACGTGCGCAAGCGTTCCAGTTCTAGCAAGCGCGCCGCGATTTGGTCGGTGCTGGGCATTTCGCCGGTTTCCGTGCGGCTATGAAAAACCAGCTCGAATTCTTCGAGCTTGTCGCGGATCGCGGCCAGTTGCGTCGGGCTAAGGCGGTCGATGAACAGCTTGCCGTCGAGGTGATCTGTTTCATGCTGCAGAATGCGCGCCATCAGGCCGCCGAGCTCCGCGGTGAACTCGTTGCCAGCTAAGTCGTATGCCTGAATCTTGACCGTCTCGTTGCGTGTGACGGGCGCGTAAACGCCCGGAATGCTCAGGCAACCTTCATCGTCCTCTAACTGGCCGCGCGGGAGGCTGATCACGGGGTTAATGAACACGCGCTCGGCTTCTTTGGCATCGGGCGAACCTTCGGGATTGGCGACGAACAACCGGTACGGCAAATCGACCTGATTTGCGGCCAGGCCCACGCCTTCATGCTCGTACATGAGGTCGAACATCTCGGCCACAATGTTGCGCAATTCGGCATCGACGCGTT
>DASXWB010000294.1:0-3292 GCA_036503915.1 Lacipirellulaceae bacterium
GCTCTAACGAATGTTTGGGAGCTTTGTCATCGGCTGCCGACGCCACAACAATGCGCAGCGCCTGCTCCAGGTAAAAGCTGGACGCTGGCTTTTGTTGCGGCGGCTGACGCGAAACGAGCAGCACGCGCGGCGGCAGGGCGACATGCGCCGCGACCGGCCGCACGTCGTCACCCGACAGCGCATCGAGATTCGCCTCGAGCCGGGCCCAGCCGGCGAACCATCCGGATTCCGGAAACTCAATGTTTGTCGTTAGCGTACGGCTGCTCTGCGGGGCAATGCTGCCTTCGAGCGTGTGTTGCACCGAGCCAAAGTCGACGCGACAGCGGGCGCTCCGCTCGCGATCCGAATAGTTGCCCAGCTCGACTTCGAGAGCGCACTCCTGGCCGGCGACTGGTTGGGACGGAAAGCGGACGGCAGCGATCGCCAGATTCTCGCGCTCGTCGGCGGCGGCCGACTCGAGCTGCACGTTGCAGTTTTCCGGGATACGATCGAGGAATAGCGACGACCAGTTACCGCGTTGAAAGTCGCTAATCACCACGAGCTCGAGCTTCCGTTCTGGCGCGGAGGCGAGCAAGCGGCCGGCTTCCTCCATGGCGGCTTTGACGTCGGCCCGTTCGGACCGCGTCGTGGCCTGGCGGACGCTTTCGCGCAGCGAGGCAAGGTTCGGCGACAAGCGTCCAAAGACGCCGCGCGGCTTGGCGCCGATGAACACGACGTCGGCCTCGAGGCCCGGCGAGTAGTCGAGGTATCGCAGCGCGGTGGCCTGCGCCCGCTGCAGCGCGGTGCTGCCTCCCGTGCCGGCCGACATACTCTGGCTGACGTCGATCAAAACAACGCGCGACACGTCGCCCGTCGACTGTTGGGCGACGGCGGGAGCGCGTTCCCACAAGGGCCGGGCCAACGCCATTGCCAATAGGCCCACGGCCATCATGCGCAATAAGAGGACGATCAGGTCGCGAACGCGGCTCCGCGCGCGTCGCTGCTCGATCACCTCGCGCAGGAAGCGAATCGTAGAGAGTGGAAAGGCGACCGGCCGAGGTTTGGTGAGAAAGTGCACCGCCAGCGGCGCCAACAAGGCGGCTGCACCGATTCCAATTGCCCAGGCGTTAAGGAAACTCATAAACGGAACTGTGGCAAAGCGGATGTCTCACGCAAAGGCGCCAAGGCGCCAAGCAATTCAAATGAACCACAAAGGGCACCAAGTACACAAAGTGGAATTCACATTACAATTTCATGTGTAAGTGCTTGGTGTTCTTCGTGTTCTTTGTGGTTTGATGTGGTCGTTCTGGCGCCTTCGCGCCTTTGCGTGAGAAATACAGAGCAGGAAATATGGTCGTAACTACGCGCTTCGCAAAACCAGGAACGAACGCAGGACGTCCAGATAACTCTCGGCTGTTGAGGCACGGTGGTAGTCGCAACCGGTTCCAAGCAATGCGGCGCGAGTCGCCGCCAGGTGGGTGGCGAATCGTTCTTGATACTCGCG
Source organism: Lacipirellulaceae bacterium (assembly GCA_036503915.1). GTDB lineage: Bacteria > Planctomycetota > Planctomycetia > Pirellulales > Lacipirellulaceae > JABDGM01. The sequence continues at coordinate 1,484 of DASXWB010000294.1, forward strand.
GCGGATTTCCGCTAATTGACAATCCACCAATCCGTCGCCTTCCAGCCCAAAGAAGCGGAACGCCAGGCCTTCGGGCAGCCGCTGCTCATCGGGATGGACGAGGTGAAGCGCAATAACCTCCCATCCGCGCGAGCGGAATTTTCGCAGGCTGGCCACGAGCCGGTCGCGCGAGTCGACGAGAAAGTCGCTGATCAAGAGCAGCACTCCGCGCCGACGAACGCGCAGCAATAGCTCGTCTAGTCCCTCGGCGAGGTGCGATTTTCCGGTCGGTTTGAGTTTTTCCACCTGTTCGTGGAGAAGCAACCGGTGCTGGTAGGCCGAGGAGGGCTGGTGATAACTCACGAGCGACTCGCTGACGAGCGCCAGGCCCACGGCATCGCGATCGAGGACGATCAGATGCGACAGCGCGGTGGCGAAGTATTGCATCCACTCCAGCTTGGAGCCGGCGTTGTTTCCAAAAGACTGGCTGCCTTGCAGCATCGAGCCGCTCACGTCGAGCACAAGCGTGCAGCTTAAGTCGGTTTCATCCTGGAACAACTTGAGGTAAGCCCGTTCCATGCGGCCCATGACGCGCCAATCGACGCGGCGCAAATCGTCGCCGGGCGTGTACTCGCGGTAGTCAACGAATTCACCAGCGCCGCCCAATCGCTTTGCCGGATGGCGGCCGCTGTACGCGCCCTCTACGCGACGAGGCGTGGTGAAGCGCATCTTCTCGAGGCCCGAGAGCTTATGCGGTTCGAAAAACCGGCTCACTCGAGGTCGCGCGACAACTGCCATTACATGGCCCTTAATGAACTGCTAAACCGCCAAGGACGCCAAGATCGCCAAGAAAGATTGCGCTAACGCGGCAACAAGCTTCAAATTTGTTTTGGAAGATAACCCTTCGATTAATACTGGCCCTCACTGATTTGCATTCTTGGCGTCCTTGGCGGTATATCCTTGTTGCTGCTAGCCGGCGGCGGCCATCACCGAGACCGATTTAAGCAGTGATTGGATGAGGTCGCTTACCGTGTAATTGTCGCCGATGGCGCGGTGATTGAGGATGATGCGGTGCCGCAGGATCGGCATCGCCACGAAGCGCACGTCTTCGATGATGGGCGCCGTGCGGCCTTCTAGCAGTGCGCGAGCTTTTGCCGCCAGCACCAGGTTCTGGCTGCCCCGCGGCCCGGCGCCGAAGGCCACGTAATCCTGGACTTCTTTCGTCGAGCCGGCCGATTGCGGACGCGTGCTGCCGCAGATTGCCACCGCGTAATCGACCACGCTGTCGGGCACCGGCACTTGCCGCACGATCGATCGCAATTCGAGGAAGGCCTCGCGCGTGAGCCGGCTTTCGGGCATTTTGAGCGGCTCGGCTGTCGTCTTGAGCACGATTTCTTTCTCTTGTTTGGGCGTCGGGTAGCCGACGTGGATCTCCATCATGAACCGGTCGAGCTGGGCTTCGGGCAGCGGATAGGTGCCTTCCTGCTCGATCGGATTCTGTGTGGCGACAACAAGGAACGGCTCGTCGAGGTGATACGTCTGGCCGCCGACGGTGACGTGCCGCTCGGCCATGGCTTCGAGCAGGGCTGACTGCGTCTTGGGGGCGGCGCGGTTGATTTCATCGGCCAGCACGAGGTTCGCGAACACCGGGCCGCGGCGAAACTGCATGCTCATCTGGCCGCTTTGCGGCTCGCGTCCCAAGAGCTCGTAGCCCGTGATGTCGCTCGGCATCAGGTCGGGTGTGAACTGAATTCGCGCGTAGTGCCAGTGAAACGCGCTGGCTAGCGTTTTCACCATGAGCGTCTTGGCAAGACCGGGCACGCCGACGAG
>DASXWB010000295.1:0-5209 GCA_036503915.1 Lacipirellulaceae bacterium
CAAGTCGTTCAAGAAGAAGTAGTCCTTTTTATCCGAATCACGATGCTATAAGGGACCTCTCATGGCGAATGAGAATGCAACGACGAAAGACGTCGAAAAAGTGGACAAGCGAATTACCGATATCGTCGATCAATTGAATGAAATCAATGAGAATATGAAGGTCTACGTCGACGATGCAAACGATGCGCAGACGAAAAGGCTGAAGGATATCGAGAAGAGGCTTACCGATTTAATTGAGACCAAAGTAAAGAACTATGACAAACTCGTGAGGAAGGTCGTCGTCGAGGAGTTTGTGAAAATCGGTAAGTAAAGCAATGAGACGCGAGAAGCAAGACCGCAAGCGGTGATTTGGAGCGACGGGCGGCAAGGGGCTAAGCGCAGTCAGTCGGCGTCGTTTAGCGCAGTAGAAGGATGACGAGAATCCCAAGAACAACGGCGGCGGCGATGCCGCCGATGATTGCCCACAGCCGGTCGCGGCGCCAGGGCGCGTCCGGGGCATGCACCTGGCCGTCGGCGTAAATCCACAATCGGCGCTCGACGCCGGCGTATTTGTACGCGACTTCGTGAACGGCGATGCGTTCGACGGCGAGTTCCTGGAACAGCAGGTGTGTGTCGCGCTCGTCGTACGTGTGTGATTTTTCGAGGAGCGTGCGGCTGGCGCTTTCCACGTGTGCCGGCATTCCGGGCGACGCATCGATGCGCGCGGCGCGCTTGGTGAATATCGTGTCGCCTTTCAGCTTGCGAAGTAGATCGTCGGGTAAATCGGTGGGGTCCAGCAGCTCGACGTGCGTCGCGTCGCGGAAACGCACGGTAAGTTGGTCGAAGGTGCGGACGTTTCCAGTGCCCTCGCAGGAGGCGCACGTGACACGGCCATTGCCGGAGCAGCTTGAGCAGGTCACCTGGCCGTGGAAACAATGCGGGCAGTCGCTGCGCACACTGACCATTTGGGTTGTCGGCTTGCCGGCAGCGTCTTGAGCGGGGCGCGGCTGCATCGAGTCCTGAAAACCGCGACCGCCGCAATGGGGACAAGTCACCTGGCCCGATGCATTGCACCGGCTGCAGGCAATGTGGCCGACGCCCGCGCATTTTGGGCACAGACTCACGCGATCGGTGTACGGCACGGCGAGCGTTTCGGTGCGCTCCTCGAAGTCGTTGGGCGGCGGAAGAGGTATGTCCCACGGGTCGGGCGGCGTGCCCCGGTCGTCGAGCGGCTGGCCATGATAGGGAACGGATACAGGAGCAACCCCGCGTTCTTCATATTGTGAGCGCAGTCGCACGGTGTACGAATAGGCCGGCACAATCCGGTCGATGAAAATCTTGTCGCCGAGGTAGCGGACGCGAAAGAAGCCCTGGCTCCAGCGGTTAATCGCCTCGCGGGCTTCTGCCTCGGGAAGCGGCGGCGGATCCTGGGAGTGTTCAACCGGTTGCGGAGCGGAGGACATGGCCGACATCATACCGATGCCTATGTCCAGAGTCGATCAATTGCGATCGGCGGTTCTCAATTCCACGTTGGGGCGGCGCACGGCAAGCGACAGGCAACCGCCAATGGAAAAAAGAAAATAAGCGGCCGGCTCAGGAATGCTCGTCGCGGCTGCCGGGCCGCTGCTTGAGGCCCCGAAGTTCGCTCTCCACTCATCGAAATCTTCTGTCCCGATGTCGCCGGGCGTGGTGTCGTTGGGCATGTCGAACTCGGTGCCTAGATTCTTCCGCCAGACGATATAGTCGGCAGCATCGACCGTACCATTGGTGTTGTAGTCGCCATCAAGGCCAGCAGAAACCGGAACGGCGCTGGCCGTTACTTCGCCAACGATGGCAAAGCCAAACGTGTCGCTCGGGCTGAAGAGGTGGACGGATTCAATTTCAATCCGCAAATAGCGCACATCATGGGCCGAACCCAAGTCGAGCAGATCGTGGCGGTAGCTGAACGGAAAATTAAGGTGATTTGGCAGCGTGAAGCTGGCAACTTCTTGCAGCGTAGCGATCGATGTGTTGGAGACGTGGATCTTAATGTCCTTCATCGAGATATTCCAAACGGCAAGTCGATCGATGGAGTACTCAGCCCCAAAGTCGAAGTCGACGTATCCCATCACGGGCAAAGAGAACTGAGTCTCGCTCTGCCAATTGTTTCCCCCCGCGGCCTGAGCGAATGGATCGTCGCCGGTCGTGAAGTAGGTGTCCCAATCCGTGACTCCGCTGGTAAACGGCTTATCGAGCCCCGATTGGTTGATCATGTTTTCGAACGCGCCTAGCTGCGGGTCGGATTCGCCCATGTCGCTGTCGATCACGGCGACCGGGCTAAGGATGGAGGCCGCTTCTAGATGTGCGATGCCAAACGAGAGCGCCGCCGAAGCAACGGCTGAGCGCAGCATTAAGGAATTCTTTCCAACCATCGACGCACCTCGTCCTATTCAGATTCCTTACACGGGATCGAAAAGTCGCGAGTATTATGCACCTCGAAACTTGCTCGCCGCAATACACCGGCGGAAAAAGGAGAGCCGGCCCGGACTATAGTGGGCACACTCCGTGCGCCGTAATGTAGTGGTTCGTGGACACCGATCTCGCCGGCTGCTGCGGCACACCGACCCGGCACCCGGCTAAACCGGTTGCCGGGTGCCCGGTGCCTGCTACTTAGCGAAACAGGCGGCTGACCGATTCGTTGCGGTGGATGCGCTTGATCGCCTCGCCCAGGAGCGGTGCGACGGTGAGCACGCGCGTCTGCGGCAGAAGCTGCTCGTCGCGGAGCGGTATCGAATCGGTGACCACCAGGCTGGCGAGGTTTGCCGCCTTGAGCCGCTCGACGGCTGGCCCGCACAGCACCGGGTGCGTCGCGGCGACGTGGATTTCCTTGACGCCGTGCTCGTGCAGCGTCTTGGCGGCGCCGGTGATGGATCCGGCGGTGCTGATCATGTCGTCGAACATCATCGCAACCTTGCCTTCGACTTCGCCGCCCAGGATATGGGCCTGGACAGTAGTTTCGGCACTGGTGCGGCGCTTGTCGATGATGGCCACTTTTCCGCCGATGCGCTTGGCATGGCCCAGAGCGCGCTTGATGCTGCCCTCGTCGGGACTGACGATCACCGCGTTGGCCAGATCGATATCGGAGTGCAGAAAGTGCTCGTTGAGCACTGGGGCGGCGTAGAGGTGGTCGACCGGCACGTCGAAGAAGCCTTGGATTTGGGCCGCGTGCAGGTCCATGGTGAGGACGCGGTTCGCGCCCGCGCGCGTGATGAGATTGGCTACGAGCTTGGCGGTGATGGGAACCCGGCCTTCGTCCTTGCGGTCCTGGCGGGCGTAACCGAAGTACGGAATGACGGCCGTGATCCGCTCGGCGCTTGCCCGCAGCGCGCTATCGATCATGATCAATAGCTGCATGATGTTTTCATTCACGGGCGGGCAGGTGGGCTGGATCAAAAACACGTCGCGCCCGCGCACATCCTCGTTGATCTTGCAGGAGATCTCGCCGTCGGGGAATTTGCCCAGCGCGATGTCGCCCAGCGGCACGCCGAGGTAGTCGGTGATCCGCCGGGCAAGCGCCTTGTTTGCCGTGCCGCTGAAGATTTTCAGGTCGTTCATGGTTGTGGGAGTGAGTAAGTGAGTAGGTGAGTAAGTGAGTAAGTTATCATTGATTTCGCACTCAGAGACCTACTCACTTACTCACCTACTCACTTACTCACCTGCTTCTTCATTTCCGCTTCCACTGCCTTCAGCTCCTCCACCGTATTGATGCTCAGCGCCTCACAGGGCTGCAGCACGCAAAGGGCTTCGACCGGGTGGCCGGCTTCCTTCAAGACACCGGGGCAGTCCGTCAGGTAATACTCGCCTTGAATATTGTCGGCCGTCAACTGCTGAAGGGCGGCCAGCAGCGGGGCGGGCTGGAAAACGTACGTGCTCATGTTGACTTCGGTGATTTGCCGCTGGTCGGAGGTGGCGTCCTTTTCCTCGACGATGGCTTCGAAGTGGCCCTGGGCATCGCGGACGATGCGGCCCAAGCCGGCCGGGTCGGGCTTCCTGGCCGTCCCTAACAGGCAGGCCGGCCGCCGCGCGGCGAATTCGGCGAGCAAGGCGCGCAGCGATGATACCTGGACCATCGGCGAATCGCCGGCCAGGATGAGCACCGGCCCATCATGCTCAGCCAGCTGCCGGCGGCACATCTTCACGGCGTGGCCCGTGCCGAGTTGCTCGGTTTGCTCAACAAACTCGACGCCCGGCTCGCCGGCCAGTTCATCGCGCACCAGGTTGCCGCGATAGCCGACGACGGCGATGATCCGCCGGATGCCGACGGCCCTAACGGCGTCGATCACGTAACGGATCATCGGCCGGCCACAAACGGGCAGAAGCACCTTGGGCAGTTCGGAGGCCATCCGCTTGCCTTTGCCCGCAGCCAGGATGATCGCCAGAGGTTCCGACATGACGCGAGCGCGTGGTAATAAGTTTGCGTACGGTACGCGACTATCTTGCCAAGGAATTGCCCGCGTCACTAGAGCGCTATGAAGTTGCAACTACGGCATTTGTTGTGCTTTGTCAACGAAAGTTGCGGCGTCTGGCGGTTAAGGCCAAGACAAATGTGCCGGCAATTCCCAGCATAAGCACCGAAGGCTCAGGAATCACGACAACGAATCCTTCGAACATGCCGGACGGTCCGCGGCCGTACCCTACGATCACCCGGCCATCATCCGAGATGTCCGCTGCGCCATACAATCTCCAATCAACGAGAGACGGACCGAGGCCATGCTCTGCAATAAGGACCTCCTGCAAATTGCGCATGCCGTGGGCCGCTGTCCAGATAAACGCGTCGCTTTCAAGCAACGTCGTGCGGCTCTCACCGACGACAATGGAGCCGTCGGCATTCGTGGCGTTTGCGTGGCTGGAAAAATCGCCGCCCGGCAAATCACCAAGTCCTACCATTCCCGTCGCTTGCGTCCAGCGAAATGCCTCAAAACCGTTCTCGCTGGTGGATTGGCCAAAGATCACCTGGCCGTCGCTCGAGATTCCCCAAGCGGTACTGTTGAAAGTTCCGCCCGGCAGGTCGCCTAGCCCCACCATGCCTGTTAGTTCGGTCCAGCGGAACGCTTCTAATCCTTGCGCGCTTTGCGCTCGGCCCACCACGATCGAACCATCGCTGGAAACAGCGTTCGCCGCGTCACTATGGTGTTCACCGGGCGCTACGTGGCCAAGACCGACCATTCCCGTCTCGCTGGACCAGCGAAAG
>DASXWB010000296.1:0-5426 GCA_036503915.1 Lacipirellulaceae bacterium
GAAAAGGACGGTAAAAATGATTGAGCAAACCCTGCGGAGATTCTGCGAATCCAAACACCGCTGGCTAATCGGCATAGCCGGAACGTTTGTTGTAGGACTTGTGCTGGTAATGCCGCTTGTCGATGCATACATTGCGGACCGTGACGAAAAGTCGACATTGCTCGCGGAATTGGATTCGGCAAAGCGGGTGGCCGGCGAGCTGAAGCAGTTCGAAAAGCGAGTCGCGGAAAAACTTGCCGAGTTGCAGGGCTACGAGGCGCGGACTGTCGACGACGCGTCGTTGGCCACGTTGCGCGGCAAGTTGATGGAGTTTGCCAAAGAGACGGAGTGCAGCATCCGTCGCCTGAGCGCGGGGAACGTATCGTCGCGGCCGTGGGCACCTGGCGAGGACCCGATCGCGCCGGTCGAAGGGCCCAAGCGCGGGGAACCGAAATCGATGTTCGTGCTGGAGTGGCGACCGGTGAGCATTTCGCTCAGCGGAACGAGCACGGCCCTGCGAACCATGCTCGACCGGATTGCGGGGTCGAAGATGTTAATGCACGCCAAGAGTATCGAAATGTATCCGTCGAGTCCGACGCGGCAATACTTGACACTCGACATGGAGCTTTGGTATTTCACGCTGGCGCGCCGGGGGTAGGCGAAGCCTACGTAGACGTGTCACGGAGGACACATGGGACGAAGCAGCGCATTTGACGAGATGCGACGCGGTACTGCGTCGCTGCGGTTGCGCTGCGCTCTATTTGCGTTGCCACTTGCCGCCGCCATTGCGCTCTCTCCGCAAATTGTCGCTGCTCAATCGACCGACTCAGCGGCGGAAAATCCGCAGGCAACGCTGCCTCATCGGGCCGGGCCGGCGCCCAGCACCGCGCCGCCCGCGGGCAAGCCGGTTCAGAAAGATAGCGTCGACCTTGCGGTCGCCCTCGAAACGCGAGGCGATCTGAATCTGCACGGCCTGTCGCTCAATTCCGCGCTGTTTACGATTGCGGAACTGTGGAACATCAACATTGTCGCCGGCGACGTGAAGGGCACGGTCAACGGCGTTTTCAAACAAGCGCCGCTGCGGGAAATCTTGGATTCGATCCTGCTATCCAACGGCTACAACTACCGCGCGGTTGGCAAAAGTCTCGTGATCAGCTCAATTTCGGACTTAGGCCAGATCAATCCGTTCTTTCAGTCAGCAACGATACCTGTGCAATCGGCCGACGTCGACGAAATCGTGGAGGGAGCGAAGCTGCTCAGCACGCCTCAGGGGCAAGTGCGGGCGCTCAAATCGGCACGAAGCATCGTTGTGCTCGACTTTCCCGACCGCGTGCAAATGATCCGGCAATTTGTTTCCGCGATCGACGGCGCGAGCGATCGGCGGTTTTCGTCCGACGAGAACCGGCAAGGAATCCCGCTCGAAGTCGGCTATTTTCGCACGCAATACATTACGGCCCGAGCCGCCGAGCAGGTGCTGCAAACCGTGCTGAGCAAAGACGGCCGGGTTGCAGTGATGGAAAAAGAGGACCGGCTGCTGGTGACGGATTACGCTGAGAACCTGCTCATGGCGGAGAAAGTGATTGCCCGCATCGACTGCCCGCGGCCGCAGGTGCGCATCACCGCCTTGATCTACGATATCAGCTTGCAGGACACTGAGCAGCTCGGCATCAACTGGCAGCATCGGGCGGGCAGCAGCGTGGAAATCGATGCCGACGGCACGCGCACGCGCGACACCGCACTCAGTATCGATTCCATCATGCAAGTTCCATTTCGAGAAGGAACCACCGGCGGCACGATGCAACTTTTGAGTCTAAGCCGGCACCTGGACCTTGGAGCGGTCGTGCTCGCGCTGCAAGGCTGCAGCGACGCGCGGCTTCTGGCCGACCCGCACGTTGCCGTGCTGGAGAACGAAGAGGCTGTGTTCCAGAGCGTGTCGGAAATTCCGTACCAGCAGCTCACCCAAACGCAGCAAGGCGGCAACATCGGTACGACCTCGTTCAAGCAGGCGGGCATCACGCTCAAGGTGCGGCCGAAAATCGCGGCCGACGGTGTGATCCAAATGGAGGTGGCTCCCGAATTCAGCCGGCTCACCGGTTTCACGCCGGGCGACAACCAGCCAATCATCGACGTGCGCAGTGCTTCGACCGTGCTGACGATTGCCGATCGGCAGACGGTGGTGATCGGCGGCCTGCGCCAGCGAAGCGATATCGGCGATTTTCGCGGCGTGCCTTACCTGAAGGATCTCAAGCTTGTTGGCCGGTTGTTCCGCTCCCGTGATACCGACGTTCGCGAAAGCGAGCTGGTCGTATTTATCACGCCGGAGATTATTCACTGTGCCGACAAGCCAGATTTCCGGAAGCAACTTGTCGACGACACAATCCGCTGCCGTCTGGATCAGATTCCAGAAGCGGAGGGTTGCCCGCCATGTTGCCGCCGGCTGCCTCCCGCCCCGTCTTTGCACTACCCAGTCCTGGATCTTGAGCAGGAAGGATTGCCGGTGGAAGATGCAGCCGAGCCGATCGATGCGCTGCCGTCGCCCGTGGAGGCCGAAGCGCTTCGGCCACAATCGGCCGACGAGATTCACTCGGCGGAATTTCAATTTGGCGCCGCCGGCCGGGCGGAGCACGTTCGCGCGCTAGTGGCGGAAGGCCACTTGCGACGGTTGCCGGGCGTCGAATCGCAGGCGCCGGCGGTGGCGCAGCGTTTTACGATTGGACCGGAATAGCAGGTGCCGCCGACTTCATCTGCCACGGCCATCAGCCAGCCTCAAGTGCAGCCTGTGCGCCGCTAGTGCCACCGTTACGATCGTTACAGGCTGAATGGGCGCGTCTTGCCCGGATTTCGAGCTTCGCGGCGCCAAATCGAGCGATCCGGCGCACAAGCTACGTTTGTCATGAGGCGATGAGGTCTATGAAGTGTAGCTGCTTAAAGGGTTGCGCCTGTGCCGTTTGTCTCGCAGTGGGTCTATGCGGTTGCCAATCGAGCGAACAGCCCGTGGCGGGTATGGAAGTAGCTGCCGCGCCGCCGAAATCGAAAGCAGGCGGGCCGGCGAACGCAAAGAAAGAATCAGAAATCGCGCCTGCGGCGCTAGTGCAGTTTTCACCACCGTTTCCGGACCGGCTCGAATTGTTTGAGCCGCCCAAGCGAGCACAGGGCACCGTACGCCGGAACGACGAGCTCGGCGCGACCGTCGAGCTGAAAGGCTTCATCACCGTCAAGGAGCCGCGCGTCATCTTGTCGATCGACGGCGTGATCTCGTCGGTGCCGGAGGGCGGGGAGAAGTACGGTGTGCAGGTGATCTCGATCCAGCCGCCAACGGTCGTTCTACAGCGCGGCCGCGACCGCTGGCCGGCAACGCTTGAGTGAGGGTTCAGCGTTTAGGGTTCAGGGTTCAGATCGGACTGCCTGATCCTGAACCCCGAACCCTCAACCCTGAACCCTCACGTACGCTCATCCCACGGATTGGTGGGCAGCGCCTCGGGCGGCGGGTGCAGCTCCGCTTCGTCGGCCAGAATGCGCGGCGGGGGCGCGATTCGCACTTGCTGCAGCTCGCGCACGACGCCGCGCAGATTGAAGAGCAGCATGCAGATGGCCGCGGCCGGCACGATCAACACCAGGACGTACCCTTCCGCCATTCCGCCGTCGGCAACATGCGACAGGGACCAGAACGGGTTGGTGACTTGCATGAAGCTATAATCGAGGTCGCGCATTTCGACACTCATCGCCTGAACCACGGACGGGATGCCGCTGCCGGCCAGCAGGATCAGAAAGTGGACCAGCACGCTGGCAAGCATGGTGACTTCCGCCACGCGCCGCAGCGCCGCGACGACGATCATTCCCAACCCCAGATACGCAACCAGATAGCTCCAGCCGAGGATCAAGAGGAGCGTCACCTCGTCGGCACCCGGCCAACCGGGCCCCGCCGTAGTCGAGAATGACGAGGCGATCATGCCGAGGACGCAGACCGCTGCCAGGCCCGTGGTGTTGGCGATAACGAACATGTATCCGCTGCCGGGACCTGGGTTCAACCAGGTTAAGTAGACACGCCCCAGCCTGGTGCTCGGAAGCTGGCGCTTCACGCGCTGCGACATTTCCGGGCGCTCGCCGGAGAGCATGGTGCCCATGATGTACCAGTACATGCCGGCAAACATCATCATGTAAACGATGCCCTGCAGCCGGAACTGATCGTAAATCCAACCGTAGCCCATCCATCCGACCCAGGCCGCTTGCTGGACGAGCATGCAGATTCGCAGTGGGGTGGAGCGGTTCTCGGTGGCAAAAGTGATCATCCCCGAGGCGGCATAGAATGCCAATGCGAACGACGTGGAATACAGGGTGGATAGGGCCGCGGTAAAAATCCAAAACTCGTGGGAATCCAATAGCCGAAAGCCGAAGCCGGAAAAAATTGCTCCATAAGCGCCGTTTAAGCCTGAGAAGCAAGCGAACAAAAGCAGCACGATGAAGCCGACGGACATGAACACCTGGCTGACGCGATTTTGCGTCGACGTGGCCAACAGCAGGCCAAGCATCGAAAGCCCAAGGGAACTGAAGAACGCGTACGCCAGCAGGACGATGATCGTGGCCAGATCGACGCCGCGCAGCAGGTAAGTAAAGGCGAGGCAGGGAGTAAGAGCCGAAAAATAGACCATCATCTGGGCCACGGAGCTGCCCAGCTTGCCACTGATGATCTGGCGCGGTTTAAGCGTTGTGATGGACATTAAGTCGTAGGTGTTGTCCTCGCGTTCGGCCGCCAGCGAGCGAAACGCGGCGTAGGGCACTAAGACGAGCATCCAAACCGCCAGAAAGATGGAATAAATCCAGAGAAGCGTGCTTCCGGAAGCACCGTAGTAAATGGCTGGTCCGATCACGGCGACGGCGCCGATGGTCGCCACCCAGCACAGCGCCAAGAGCAGGATGAAGACGATGAGGAAGTAACGGCTCTTGAGCGCCTGCCGCGTTTCTTTCACCAAAATAGGATTCAGCCAATCGCCTACGCGAACGAGCACCGGTTCGAAGCGATGCCAGGCCTGCGCGGCGCGAGCCGAGACCTTGCTGAGCAGCGCGCGGGCTGAGCCCGGCAGAGGAATCGCATCAGCCTGCGGCAGGGGAAGCGCATCGGCCTGCGCCGTGGTTGACGGTTCTCTCGCGGTTGTGGCTTCGGTGCTCATATTGCATAGCCGGACCTTTTTGGTCCGGCAGGAGACGCATCGCAATTAATTCCGGCCAACATGGCCGGGCTATGTATCCGGTTGATAAACTCCGGTTACTGTACGCGGCCTTCGGTGACGTGCAGGAAAACGTCCTCCAGGCTCTTGTGCCTGGCCCCAAATTCGACGACCGAAAAGCCCGATTCGATCATGGCCCGCAGCAGGGCGGCTTCGGCTGGTCGGTCGCCCGCAAAGCTGAATGTCGTCAAGTCCTCCTCGGTACGCAGCTCGGCAACGTCA
>DASXWB010000297.1:0-1571 GCA_036503915.1 Lacipirellulaceae bacterium
CTTGTGGCAGATTTTGTTGCAGAAGTCGGCGATGAGAAGAACTGGGCTGCTGACGCTTTTTTTGAAGTCGTCGGTTGCCCCGCTCCCTTGGGTGCGGCGGCTTTGACGTTATGGGTTCGACGCCACAACGGCTATGCGCCACACGCGGCGACTGCTGGTGGTGGTCGGGCGACCAGCTTGGCAAGCCGGCGTAGGTTCTGTGCGATGGCCGCGAGCGTGAACTCGTCCTGCGCACCGCGCGGGCCGCGCAGTCGCAGACGGCCGAGCTGCAAGATGCGCTTCAAATGTGCAAACAGCATCTCAACACGCTTCCTGTCGCGGCGTGATTGCTCGAACGCTTCGGTTTTGGCCAGCGCCCGGGCCACGTCACGGGCCTCCTCGTAGATGCTGCGCGGGATTTTACGGGAAGGCGCCTTTGGACAGCATTTTGGTTTGAGCGGGCAAGGGCCACAATCATGGGTCCTTGCGCGATAGAGGATGGTTTCGCCATTGTGGATTTTACCTGTCGTGTGCAGGAGTTTGCCCGCCGGGCAGGTGTAGACGTTGTGCTCCTTGTCGAACGTGAAGTCTTCTCGGCTGAAGGTTCCATCCTCGCGCTTCGACTTGTCGATCACCGGGATGTGCGGCGTGATCTTTTTGTCATTGACGAGCCAGTTGAGGTTCGCTCCTGAACCGTAGGCCGTATCGGCGGCAAGCCGCTCGGGCTTGATGTCGAAGCACTCCTCGGTGCGCTCAATCATGGCCTTTGCCGCGCCGACTTCGGCCTGGCGGATGGCGCGCGAGGCCTCGACGTCCATGATGATGCCGAACTTTACGTCGATCAAATAGTTATCGGCATAGGCAAAGAACGCCGGTCCTCGCATCGCGCCGGTCCATTGTGCCGCTGGATCGGATGGCGATACGAACTTCGGCGTGACGTTGCTCGCCGCACCGAAGGCCGCGGCATCAAGCGTTGCCAGATACTCCTTCACAGCACGGCTCGCCTTCTCCGGGGTACGGTTCTTGTCCCAGTCTTTGCCTGGAATCGACCGCTGCTTGTTGGCGTCCGCCGCAATCAGGCTGGCATCGACCGCAAACCCTTCACCGCCGACCAGCCCGGCGGCAATACAGGCCTCAACAACACGCTCAAAGACGCTCCGGAAGATGGCGCTGTCACGGAACCGCTCATTGCGAGCACGCGAGAATGCCGAATGATCTGGAAGTTTGTCCTCGATTGAGAGACCACAAAACCAGCGATAGGCGAGATTCACCCGCACGTCACGGCACAGCGCTCGCTCCGAGCGGATCGCGAACACGTAGCCCACGATCAGCATCCGGATCATCAGCGCCGGATCGATCGAAGGCCGGCCGAGCGGCGAGTAGTAGGACGCAAGCTCGCCGTGGACCCATGACAAATCGAGCACTGCGGCAATCGCACGGACCTGGTGATCGTCCGGCACAGCCTTTTCAAGGCAGAATGAATAGAACAGTTGCTCCTGCTCGCGCTTCAGCCGCCCCATCATCGTCCGCCTCCGCAGCAGATCGTGTCAGAGCGACGGAATCACTGTTCGCAAAAGCCAGCAACCGACTTC
>DASXWB010000298.1:0-1972 GCA_036503915.1 Lacipirellulaceae bacterium
CAAAGTTCGACGCGAACAATTCGACGCCCGGAAGCTTGACCATGAGCACGTTCAACGTGGGCTTTGGCGGCGGCGGCACGACGACAGCTCCCGCGCTGGTTCGTGAGGTGAGCGCGGACCAGCTGCGCGAAGTGCGCGTGCACGTGTCGTCGCAAACGGCCGGTCAGTGGTCGCAGGCCGGGATTCTCATCCGCGCGCCGGGCCCGATCGACAACGTGGGGGCCAACGATAATTTCTTTACCTTCGGCGGGTTCCGCGAGGGCGGCACCGGTTTGGGTGGGACTGGTTTTTCCGCGACGACACAAAATGTGGTCAACGGCGGGGAAGCCGAAATGAACACCACGGGCGTCGTGGCCGCCGAACTGGATTACTTGCGCGTGGTGCATCTAGGCACAGGTGATTTCCAAACCTACTCGTCGACCGACGGGGTCACTTGGGTGCTGCGGCAAGAGTTTCAGAACACCGGCCTGGCAACTGGAACGTTGGAAGTCGGATTGTGGGGCGGTACGTTCGCAGGCTCGAACATCATGGGCGGCGCCTCGGCCGCATTTGACTACATCCAGATCGACGAAGCGCCGGACGCGCCAGAGGCATTGCTGAGCTGGGCGGACGACGGATCGGGCGATTGGAATCGCAGCAACTGGAGTGTCGTCGGTGGCAAACCCGACTCCAATATCAGCGTGGCTATCCTCGGCGCGGGCGAGCCGCTGGAAGAGAATGCCACCGTCTACACGAACCAGAACAACACGATTAAACAGCTGCAGTTCGACAACGCCACTTTCAGTTACACCGTGGCGGGGCCGGGCACGTTGACCCTCGATGCCGACGCGGGCAATGCCTTGATCGACGTGATTTCTGGAACACACGAAATTCAGACCGACCTGCTTCTGAATGATAACGTGACGGCAACTGCCGCCGCGGGCACGACGCTGAATATCAATGCGCGCATCCACCTCAATGGCCGCACGTTTACCACAGCCGGCGCCGGCACAATCAACTTGAACAACGGCACGGTCGTCGCGGGCAGCGCCGCGGGCGCGGTGGCCAATGAAGGCCAAATGACTGGCCTTGGCGGCGTCGAGGGCGATTTCTCGCAATCGGCCGGCGGCATCCTCGGTGTCACCGTGGGCGGCGAACCGATCCAAGTGACCGGTGATGCAGTGCTGGGCGGCGTTCTCGACGTTTCACTCGCCGATGGATTTACGCCGCTTGCCGGGCAGTCCTACCCGGTGCTCACTGCCGACAGCGTGACGGATTTGGGGCTCTCGCTCAGCGGCGAGCATGCAGGCTTGTTCCGGCTCTCGGTGAGCGAAGGCGCCTTGTCGCTCGTGGCGGCTGCCGTTCCGGAACCCGCGGCGATAGCGCTTATGGCGATGGGTTTGTCAGCGGCCGCCCTCACGCGCAGACGGCGCCCAGTGCGGGCGTCGTCGAAACGGCGTGCCGATTGGATACCACAATCGGGAATCGTCGCTCTGGCGGCTTTTTTATTTGCGCTCTGCGGGGCGACCGCCCACGCGCAGTTCGGCACATTCCGCGATGATTTTGGCAACGACGCGGCGCCGCACGCGCAGCAGCACAATTATCAGCCCGGCACGGTGCCGGCCGGCGGCATTTGGACTGGCGTTCACAACTCGATGAACGGCGGCGGACCGTTTCCGCCGCCAGACGGCCCATTCACCGCCGCGGATTTCGTCGCCGACGGCTTCGACTTCGCCGGCGCCGACAAGGCCGGAAAGCTTCTCATCGAAGACCTCGTGCTGCATCCCAACACGGATGGGCAATTCGGCGTTGGCTGGGAAGAGGGCATCAACAACGCGCCGTTCTTGTATCGCGAGGTGCCGGCGGACGCCAAGCTTACTGTGACGATGAAAATCGATGCCCAGAACTCAGGTCAGTGGCATTACGCGCCGATCATCGCCCGCCTCAAGGCGCCGACCGGCGCGCCGCCCACGCCCGTGGGCTTTGGTCGCGG
>DASXWB010000299.1:0-11232 GCA_036503915.1 Lacipirellulaceae bacterium
GGGTCGGTTGACCTCGGGTACTGGGTTTAGCATGAACGCCGCCAGAATTGTGCTACTAACGTTAGCTACCCGAACGTGCGTGGTACTAATGGTCGTGGCGATTTTGCCCGACTGCGCTGCGGCCGCTGAACCACAACTTCTTGAGCTTTCGGGCGACCTCGGCGTTCACGACCCGTGCGTGATCAAAGATGGCGACACGTATTACCTCTTCGCGACGGGTGGCCGGCGTGGGCGCGGGATCATGCCGATTCACGCCTCGCCCGACCTTCGCCAGTGGAATCGGGCCGGCTTTGTACTTGAGCGACTTCCCGCTTGGGTCGCCGATGAAGTGCCCCGAGCTCGAAACGCCTGGGCGCCCGAAATTTCCTTTTTCAACGGCAAATACCATCTCTACTATTCGCTCTCGTCGTTCGGCGTGAACGATTCCGCAATCGGCCTAGCCACAAACAAGACACTCGATCGCGACAGTCCTGACTACGAATGGGCGGACGAAGGGCTAGTGCTGCGCTCGCGCGCGGGCGAGGACGACTTCAATGCGATTGATCCGAACCTCGTGATTGAGGACGAGCAAAACGTCTGGCTCGCCTGGGGAAGTTTTTGGGGCGGAATCATGATGCGGCGGGTCGATCCTGATACCGGCAAGCTTTCCTCAAACGATACGACGCTGCACAAATTGGCCGCCCGCGCGCGGAGGGACGAGCATAAAACACCGCCGGTGGAAGGGGCAATCGAAGCGCCGTTCATCGTCCGGCGGGGCGAATTCTGGTATCACTTCGTGTCCTGGGATTTCTGTTGCTGCGGCGCGCAAAGTAACTACAAGGTTGTCGTCGGCCGGTCACCCAGAGTGACCGGTCCATACGTCGATAAAGAAGGCAAGCCAATGAATGACGGCGGCGGCACGCTATTGATTGAGGCAGCCACCGACCGGTGGCGTGGCGCGGGGCACCCGGCTGTTTTCCAAGACAACGGCACGGACTACTTGCTGTTTCACGCATACTCGGCTGACAACGGCCGCTCGCGTCTCCATATCTCTACGATCGTGTGGGAAGATGGCTGGCCGATAGTCGCCAGACTTCCATAATGTGTCACGCTTAAGAGCGCAAGAATAATATGAAACCGCCAAGGACGCCAAGAAATACAACAAGCCATTTGCTCTTGGCGGTCTTGGCGTCCTTGGCGGCTTCCCCTATTTGCCACAACGATTAAGGTGCGCATCGTGCTCCCGCGCCGCTGGTGGATCGCCATCTTGATCACGGCCGCGATTGCGATCAGCTACCTGGATCGCCAAACGTTGCCGGTCGCCATCGACGCCATTCGTAAAGACATCGCGATTTCGAATACCGAGTTTTCGCGATTGCATATTGCATTCTTGGTCGCCTACGCGCTGATGTATGCCGGCGGCGGCAAATTGATCGATGTGCTGGGCACGCGGCGCGGGTTCTTTGCGATCATGGTTTTCTGGTCGCTCGCCTGCGCAAGTCACGGCTTCGCGACAGGATTCTGGATGCTGGCCGTCAGCCGGCTGCTGTTGGGCCTCGGCGAAGGCGGTGGCTTCCCGGCGGCAACCAAGGCCGTGGCCGAATGGTTCCCCGTGCGCGAGCGCTCCAGCGCGATGGGCCTGATCAATGCGGGCACGGCCGTCGGCGCGGTCATCGCGCCGCCGGCCATTGCCTACATCATCTGGTTTGCCGACTGGCCATGGGTGTTTTTTCTCGCAGGCGCCTGCGGGTTGCTGTGGACTGTTTGGTGGCTTGCCGAATACTTCCCGCCGGCCGGGCATCCACGCCTTACTGCCGATGAGCGCGCGGAAATCGAATCCAATGCGACCGCGGCCGCACAAGAACCGGCGGTTGCCTGGTGGCGCTTGTTGACGTTGCCGCAAGTGTGGGGCCTTGTGACGGCCAAGTTCCTCAGCGACGCCGCCTGGTTCTTTTACCTTGGCTGGCTGCCAAAATATCTCTACGACGTGCGCGGCTTCGATACAAAACAGGTAGGCTACTACGCCTGGATTCCTTTCGCCGCGGCTGGCGTCGGCAGCCTTCTGGGCGGATGGTTTTCCAGCTGGCTTCTCGCGCGCGGCTACTCGCTGAACCTGGCCCGCAAGTTGGCGCTTGGATTGAGCGCAGCGCTCATGCCATGGGTGTTTTTCGTTACGATAACCGACGTGCAATGGGCAATCGTGTTGTTCAGCATCGCTTTCTTTGGCCAGCAATCTTGGTCGACGCTCGTGATGACGCTTCCGGCCGACTTGTTTCCAAGGCGAGTCGTCGGATCCGTGGCCGGGCTGGTGGGCTTCGGCGGCGCGATGGGCGGCGTGGTTTTCAACCTGATTGTTGGTCCGATTCTCGATCAATACGGACCCGCCGCGGGCTACAGGATTGTATTTGCAATGAGCAGCACATTTCATGTAATCGCGTTCATCATCATGCTGGCGTTGGTCCGCCGCGTTCAGCCGCTCAAGATATAAGGTCTCACTGCGCAGTCCACCCGCCGTCGATGGAGAACGCCGCGCCGGTGACATAGCTCGATGCGGGACTCGCCAAAAATACAGCGCCAAGCCGCCAATCTCGTGCAGCTCGCCCCAGCGGCCCATCGGGATGCGCGAAACGAAGGCGGCGTACTTCTCGGGATCCTGCGTCAGCGGCAGATTCATTTCCGTCGCGAATGGCCCCGGAAGAATGGCGTTCACGGTAATGTTCTCGCGCGCCAGCTCGATAGCAAGAGCCCGTGTCATCTGCAGAACGGCGCCCTTGCTCGCCGCATAGGGAGTGCGCTCCGCCATCCCCACCACCGACAGCATCGACGCGATATTGATAATCCGTCCATACCGCTGCCGCTTCATGAGCGGCGCCACTTCGCGGCACACGAGCCACGTGCCGGTGACATTCACGCGCTGAACCTTGTCGAAGTCCTCAGGTGAGACACCGCCAATTGGGCCGCGAATGTTGATGCCGGCCGAGTTGATAAGGATGTCGACGCTGCCGAATTTCTCCATAGCCGCTGCAACAGTGGCGGCCACGTCGTTCACATTGGTGATATCACACGCGCGGGCTGCGCATGGCCGGTCAAAAAGCTCGGCAATGCGCGATTGCGCTTCGGCGTTCCGCGCCTCATCGCGGGCCGCGACGAAAATCGACGCGCCCGCCTCCGCCAGGGCTTTCGCCATCTCGAAGCCAAGCCCGCGGTTGCCGCCGACCACGAGCGCTGTCCGTCCGTCGAGGCGGAATTGATTGAGAATTGATTCATTCATGGCCTGAACATCTCGCTTGTTTTTGCGCTCGATTGATGTCCGGTCATTAAAAGATCAATGAGGCAAAACTGCAAGTCGCCGACGACATTCTTCGCAATCTGGAGTTGCCCAACCAAAGCCGTTGCAATGCGAATAAAACCGAGTAAATTGGGCGCCATCGGCGAGCATCGCTCCTCTGTCGCATACTTGCTTCAGAAACACTGATGGCAAAAAGCAAATCTGGCGGCGCGACGAATTCCAAGGCAGTTGCGGCGGCCAAGCGCGCGTCCGCCGCGGCGCGCCAGGACTTGACCAATGAAAGCATCGGCCAGGCCGCCGGCCAAGTATGGCAGCTCCTCGATTCGCAAGGCGCTCAAAGCGTGCCGGCCATCAAAAAGGCAACTTCCGTGCCCGACGACCTCGTTCTCGCCGCGATCGGTTGGCTCGCGCGCGAAGATAAACTGAACTTCTCGAAAAGCGGCCGGTCGCTCACGATCTCGCTGCGGTAACCGTCAGCCGCGCGATTTGCGAGGCGTCGTTATGAAATTACGCCAGTACTTCCCCAGTTCCGTTTACGTCCTGCTGCTGGGCTTCTCTCACGCGGCAGCGCAGAACGGCGCCGATCTCTCGACCGCGGACTACTCGGAGATCCAGCGCAAGCTGACGGCCTTCATCGAGCGGGAAATGCGGGATAAGCATATCCCCGCGATCTCGATTGCGTTGGTGGACGGCGACCAGACGGTCCTCGCGCTTGGCTTCGGCGAAGCAAACTCGCGCGGAGACAAAGCCACCGCCGACACGATGTATCGCGTCGGCTCAGTCTCGAAGCTATTTACCGATCTGGCGGTGATGCAGCTGGCGGCGGCGGGCAAAATCGACATCGACGCCGACGTGCGCAAGTACCTGCCCGATTTTGAACCGCGGAATCCATTCCGCGTGCCGATTACGCTGCGGCAACTGATGTCGCACCAAGCAGGCCTCGTGCGCGAGTCGCCCGTCGGGCATTACTTCGACGACGAGGAGCCGTCGCTGGCCGACACAGTAAAGAGCCTCAACGAAACCTCGCTCGTCTACAAGCCCGGTACGCGCACCAAATACTCCAATGCCGGCGTATCGGTCGCCGGGCTCGTAGTTGAGCGCATTGCAGGCAAGCCGTTCGAAGATTACATCCGCGATTCACTGCTCCGTCCGCTGGAAATGCCGACGAGCGGATTTCGGATGAACACGGCGATCGCGGAGCAGCTCACCACGGCCTGGATGCGCAGTCAGCACGCCCCGCGGTTCGTGGCGCCGAACTTCGCTCTCGGCACGCTGCCGGCCGGTAACCTGTATTCGAGCATCAACGAGCTGTCGCATTTTTTGATCGCGGTGCTGGGCGGCGGCCAATTTCGTGGCAAACACGTGATCGATAAAAAAACACTTGACTCGATGATTCAACCGGTGCGCGCCTCGGGCGACCGCGTGAATCAATTCGGCATCGGTTTCGCCTTGGGCGAAATCGATGGCCACCAAACAATCGGCCACGGCGGCGCCGTTTACGGATACTCGACGCAGCTGCTGGGCGTGCCCGATGTGCGCGTCGGCGTCGTCGCATCCGCCGCGCTCGACGGTGCGAACGGCGTCACGCGTCGAGTCGCGGAATACGGCGTGCGGCTGATGCTCTCACGCAAGGCTGAGAAGCCGCTGCCGGAGATCGAAGAAACGAAGCCGCTGTCGCCCGAGCAGATCGCAAAACTTCCCGGCATCTTCGCCAGCGGGCATCGGCGGCTGGAAATTGTAGACATTCATGGCGAGCTTTACCTATACGACGATTTATTTCTCAAGCGGTTGCGGGCCTTCGATGGCGGCATTGTCGTCGACGACCTGTCCGGATTTGGTCCGAAGATAACAGTTGCTGGCGACGAACAGCTGCTCCTGAACGACAGGGCATGGCAACGAATCGACGGGCCCTGCCCGCCGGCGGCGCCCGAGCGATTCAAGCCCTTCATCGGCGAGTACGGCTGGGACTACAACCCGCTGTACATCTTCGAAGACCGCGGCCAACTGTGGTGCCTCATCGAGTGGTTTTACTTCTATCCGCTCACAGAGATATCGGCCAACGTATTCGCGTTTCCCGATGAGGGGCTATACCACGGCGAGCAGCTCGTGTTCGTCCGCGACGGGGACAACCCCGCGACACACGTGATCGCCGCCAGCGTGCGCTTCAACCGCCGCAACATATCACCCGAGGAAGGCGCGACGTTTAAGATCAAACCGCTGGCAGCTGTCGACGAACTGGAAAAGCTGGCCCGTGAGGCGTCTCCCCCGCCGGAAACGCGGCCGCGGCGAAAGTCCGACTTCGTCGAGCTGACCTCGCTTGATCCCACGCTCAAGATCGACATCCGCTACGCGACGACGAACAACTTCATGGGCGCCGTGTTCTACGACAAACCTCGTGCCTACATGCAGCGCCCTGCCGCGGAGGCGTTAGTGCGCGTCCATCGCGCGCTTCGCGATAAGGGATACGGCCTAATGATTCACGACGCGTACCGTCCCTGGTATGTGACCAAAATGTTCTGGGAGGGAACACCGCCGCACCTGCGCGACTTCGTGGCCGACCCCGAACAAGGCTCGAAGCACAACCGCGGCTGCGCGGTGGACCTCACACTTTTTAAATTGTCGACCGGCGAAACAGTGACGATGGTCGCCGGTTACGATGAGATGTCGCCGCGTTCCTATCCGTTTTACCCCGGCGGAACGGCGCGACAGCGCTGGCATCGCAAACTGCTCCGCGAGGCCATGCAACGCGAAGGCTTCGCCGTCCTGCCGCTGGAATGGTGGCACTTCGATTACAAGGATTGGGACGAGTATCCGATTGCGAATGTGAGCTTCGATGAGATCGAAGCTCGAAAAGATGGCGAACCCGATCAATAGAAATCAAAGCGTTTCATGGCATCGTTCGACGCTTGCGCTTCGGGCTAACGTAGAGTTTTACGCGACGAGCAAGTAATCAATCTGCCGAACCTCCGCCGGCGCCAAGCTGAAATCGAAAACCTCAAGATCCTCGCGCATGTGCCGCGGATCACTGGTTCCGGTGAGTGGTATCATGCCCACCTCGAGCGCAAAGCGAAAAACAACCTGGCTCATGCTGCGGCCATGCCTGGCGGCGATCTGCGCCGCCTCCGGGTGTGCGAGCACTTCGCGATTCGCCGTAAGCAGCGAGAAGCCTTGATAAACGATGTCGTGGGCCGCGCAGAATTCGCGGATTGCTCGATCCCAGCCCAAATTCGCGTAGCATCGGTTTTGCACAAAGCGCGGTCGCACGCGCGCCTCGCGCCACAACAATTGAAGCTGCCCCAAGCTGACATTGCTGATACCCAGCAGGCGGGCCTGCCCGCTATCGTGCATTTGCTCCATAGCGCGCCAAGCCGCCCAGTCATCGTCGCCCAAGCCGGTGCGCACGCTGGGGCCGTGAAGGACAAAGGAATCGACAGTCTCGGTGCCGAAGTGCGCCAGCGAGCTGGCCAGCGACTGCTCGACTTGGACGCCAATTGGTGCGGCCGGATCGTACGGAAGCCTGTGATCCTGTCCGCGATGGAATGTAAACTTAGTCTGCAGGAATAGCTCCGCGCGGCTCACCAGTCCGCTCGTGATGGCCGCCGACACGGCCCGGCCGACCGCCGCCTCGTCGTAATGTCGGCGCTGGTTGGCCGTGTCGATGCCGCGGAAACCCTGCTGCAGCGCCTCCCCGGTGAGCCGCTCCGTCGCTTCTTCCTTCCAGGCCGTTCCGTAGAGAAAACGAGGTACGTCGACGCCATCGATAACGATCTTCGTGTCCGTCACGTATTCACTCCGCTTCGAATGCCGCTTCGCAAGGCCCTCGGTTTTATACCACTTGTTGCCAAGGTGACCAGCGCCTGCCCTAGGGTCTTCGTCCGCTCACAGTCGGTTTTTTCTCGTTCGGCCACGCTGGAGCAGTGTCAAATTGATTCCACAAGCGTGCAACTCAGGTACAATGAGTGTTTGCGGCCGCATCTTTCTCCGGGATCAGGGCGACGGGAGATGGGAAGCACCAGGCGCAGGGAAATGCGTGCGGGCTGGGTTTCCGCCGGATGGCAGCCGGACGCCATGCTGACTTACGGTTCGGAAGAGGGAAGATTGCATGAGGTCGTTTCGTCGTCGTGCGGCTCGTTCCCGCATAAGTTTTGCGGCTTTGCAGGGTGGCCTGCCGCCCGTTAAGGCCCGGCCTCGCCAGCGTGCCCGCTCTTTTGAGCATCTCGAGCCCCGGCTGTTTCTTGCCAACCAGCCGCTCATCACCGAGTTCGTGGCCAGCAATGGCTCGCTCGTCGACGGCCGCGGCCTGACGCCCGACTGGATCGAAATTCACAACCCAACCTCACAGGCGATCAATCTTGCCGGCTGGCACCTCACGGATGAAGCCGACAACCTCGATAAATGGACCTTCCCCGCCGCCGCGCAATCCATGCTCGATCCGGGCGAATACCTAATTGTTTTTGCATCCGGGCAGGACGTGGAAACATATGTCGACCCGTCCGGGTTCATGCATACCGATTTCGAACTGTCGGCTGACGGCGAATATCTGGCGCTCACCGACGCGAACGACGTCATCATCCACGAATTCGCGCCGGAGTATCCACGGCAGGTCCACGATGTTTCGTACGGCCTGTTGCCGAACACGTCGACCATTACGCTTATCGGCGATACGCACGGGACGTCGGCGCTTGTGCCGACAAGCTCCTCGCTCGATGCACCATCGGTGAACGTGCCGCCGGCATGGACCACGGGGACATTCAACGATTCATCCTGGTCGAGCACGACGGCGGGTACTGGCGTTGGCTTCGACTTCGGAGATGATGCACCGCCGGGCACGGCCAACGGCACGATTCTCCCCGGATTGATCGGCTCCGATCTTACCGACGCCGACCAGAACGGCGCGTTGGACGGGACGATTTTCGAGGGCGGACCGCCCAACTGGCCTAATGGCGAAGAGCCGCCCAGAGCTCTAGACAGCACCACAAGCACGAAGTGGCTTGCGTTCTCAGCCACGGGCGCTCCTTATGGCTTTCGTTTCGCGAGCGGTCAGCGCCATGCGGTGAATGCCTACACGATCACGTCGGCCAACGACGCCCCGAACCGCGATCCCTATGCCTGGACGTTAAGCGGCTCGAACGACGGCGTCAATTACACACAGATCGACTCGCGCACGGCGCAAACTTTCACTGACCGCTTCCAGACGCGGCTCTACGAATTCACGAACACCACGGCGTACGAGTATTATCGCTTCGACTTCAAGACCAAGTATGGCGTCACTCTAAACGAGGCGGATCGACCCAGCGCAAACGCCATACAAATGGCCGAGATCGAGCTGTTCGCGCGGGGCCCGGTGGATTTTACGCCGCATATCGATCTCAACGTCCAGTCCGCCTATTCGGGCCCCAAGACGAGCGTTTATCAGCGCGTTGAATTCGACCTCACCGATCCGGCGACGATCCTTTCGCTGTCGCTAGATATGGAATACGACGACGGCATTATCGTGTATCTAAACGGCAAGCGGGTGGCCGCTGCGAATGCGCCCTCGGCCACCACGCTGCCGACTTTCCAAACCAATGCCACGGGTCAGCGCAATAACAGCGCCGCACTCGTTCCACAGACATTCGATCTCACGTCGCACCTCAGCCAGCTCGTGGCCGGCACAAACGTCCTGGCGATCCACGTACTGAATATCAACGACGCCAGCGCCGACCTGCTATCCAAGCCTCAGCTCACCGCCCGGCGCCTGAACGACGACTCGCTTATTCCTGTGTACATGGCGAATCCAACACCTGGCGCGCTGAATATCGAAGGCTACACCGGCCTGGTGGACCCGCCGCAATTCAGCGTCGAGCACGGTTTCTTCAACGCGCCGTTTCAGTTGTCGATCAGCACGCCGACGCCGAATGCCCAGATTTATTACACGACCGATGGCTCGGCCCCCTCACCGACCAACGGCACGCTCTACACCGGCCCCATTACGGTCGACCGCACGCGCACCATTCGAGCCGACGCCTTCCGCGACGGTTGGCACTCCGCCGATTCGGTGACGACCACCTATATTTTCATCAACGAAATCGTGCGGCAGAATTACCAGGCGGTCATCAACGCCGGCTTTCCAGCAACGTGGGGCGGCACGGCCGCCGATTATGGCTTGGATCCGGACGTCATCGGCAACTTCAACGCGGCCGGCAGCCCCACCGGCGGAGATCTTTACGGCGGCATTTACGCGGCCACGATCAAGAACGACCTGTTGGCCATTCCCACGATGTCCATCGTGATGGACATGGACGACA
Source organism: Lacipirellulaceae bacterium (assembly GCA_036503915.1). Classification (GTDB taxonomy): domain Bacteria; phylum Planctomycetota; class Planctomycetia; order Pirellulales; family Lacipirellulaceae; genus JABDGM01. The sequence goes on from DASXWB010000299.1 coordinate 9,556, forward strand.
TCTTCGGCCCCAACGGCATCTATTCCAATCCGACGTTTGAAGGCGTCGGCTCCGAGCGCGCCACATCGGTTGAGCTGATCAATCCGGACGGCAGCACCGGCTTCCAAATTGAGGCGGGCATCGAAATTCACGGCGGCGCCTTCAAGTCGCACGGCCTCAGCCGAAAGCACTCCTTCCGGTTGACTTTCAAGGGCGAATACGAAGGCAACACTGAGCTCGAGTTTCCGTTGTTTGGCCCCGATGCGACCGACTCGTTCGACACGATCGTCCTGCGGATGGATTCAAACGACGGCTATGCCTGGAATGCCGCCGGCGCCGCGGCGCAATATGCGCGCGACGAGTGGGGCCGCCGGTCACAGGCCGCCCTGGGTCAGCACGCGATTCACGGCACGCGCGTGCACCTCTACATCAACGGCGTGTACTGGGGCATTTACAATCCGACGGAGCGGGCCGACGCCACCTTCTCCGCCAGTTATTACGGCGGCGAAAAGCACGAATGGGATGCCACGAACTCGGGCGATCCGGTCGACGGCGACATGGCCGCCTGGAACACGCTCGTTTCGTTGTCGCAGGCTGTTTCGTCCGCCGCGACGGAATCGCAAAAAACCGCCGCCTACATGCGCGTGCTCGGCCTCAATCCCGACGGCACCGACAACGCAAGCTTCGAAGCTTATCTCGACGCGGTAAACTACGTCGATTACTTGATGGTCAACTTCTATGGTGCCAACGTCGACTGGCCGCATAGAAACTGGTACACCTCGCGTCTGCGCGGGCCGGAGAGCCAAGGCTTCGTGTTCCACAACTGGGACTTCGAAACGGCGCTCGATTTGGCCGGCTCGAGTCTCAACACGAACAGCACGGCCGTCTCCTCTGGAGCGGCGCAGCCGTACAGCAATTTGAAATCCAGCCAGGAGTTTCGCGTATTGTTCGGCGACCGCGTGCACCGCGCGTATTTCAACAATGGGCCGCTTACGAGCGCCAACTCGATCGCCCGCTACCAGGAGGTTGTGAGCGAGCTGCAGCAGATCATCGTTGCGGAATCGGCCCGCTGGGGCGACATGCACCGCAGCACGCCCTACACCAAGGCGGATTGGCAGGGACAAATCCCCGTCGTCAACAGCTTCCTCAATCAGCGCAACAACATTTTCCTCAACCAGCTGCGCAGCGCCGGCCTGTATCCGAACATCGTTGCGCCGACGTTCAGCCAGCACGGCGGCCAGGTGCCCAGCGGCTTCGGCCTGACGATGTCCGGTCCGGCAGGCACCCCAATTTGGTACACCACCGACGGCTCCGATCCGCGCGCGATCGGCGGCGGCATCAGTCCCATGGCTCTACAATACAACGGCGCGCCGATCAATATCACGGGCGGCATCACGGTCGCGGCGCGCGCGCTCAGCGGCGGCCAGTGGTCGGCACTCAACGAAGCCGACTTCGGCACCGACGTCGGCAACTTGCGGATCACGGAGATCAATTACAACCCGGACGCTTTCCCCGGCGTCGTCGACGAGCAGGACATTGAATTCTTCGAGGTCCTGAACACCGGCAGCCAAGCGGTAAGCCTCAACGGCGTCGAGATCGGCGGCTTTTCGAACACGCCATACACGTTCGCGTCCGGGCTGACGCTCGCCGCCGGCCAGCGGATCATCGTCGCTCGCGACCCGGCCGTGTTCGAAACTG